>BTUT01000109.1:0-8433 GCA_045862935.1 Acidimicrobiia bacterium | reverse complement strand
CCTGGCGTGCGAGCAGGCCTCGAACGTGCTGACGAAGGTCCTCGAGTGGGGCCGGCTCATGGCCTATCTCGAGCAGTCCACGCGCTACATCCCCTACGACGCGCGCCTCGGTGGCCGGTACCGCTTCACCCGCCCCCCCGAAGTGCTCGACTCGCCCCTGGGTGCGCGCTACGTCGCCGACATGGACGCGATCTTCGACACCTACGCGATGTGCCTGGCACGCCTCGCCGACTGGGCGCGCGAGCGCTTCCCGAAGGACCCGGCCGACTCCGACTTCGTCCACAAGCAGACCCTCAAGGCCAAGGCCTGCGATGCGGCCCGGGGCATCCTGCCGGCGGCCACCCTCTCGAACGTCGGCATCTACGGCACCGGGCAAGCCTTCGAGGCGCTCCTGCTGCGCATGCGGGCCCACCCGCTGCCGGAGGCTCGCCGGTACGGCGCGCTGATGCTCACCGAGCTGCGCAAGGTCATCCCCTCGTTCCTCGTGCGCGTCGACCGGCCCGACCGCGGTGTCGCCTGGAGCGCCTACCTCGCCGAGACCCGGACCGAGACCGCGGCGCTCACCGCGCGCCTGTTCCCGACCGAGGACGCGGAGCCTCGACCGTCGGTCGTCCTCACGGACTTCGATCCCGAGGGTGAGGACAAGGTGCTCGCCGCGATCTGCTACCCGCACGTCACCCTCCCCGAGAGCCAGGTCCTCGACCGGGTCCGGCGCCTCGGAGCCGACGAGCGCGTCGCGTTGCTGCGCGCCTACGTGGGCGACCGCGAGAACCGCCGCCACCGCCCCGGTCGGGCGTTCGAGCGGACCGACTACCGCTTCGACGTGCTCACCGACTACGGCGCCTTCCGCGACCTGCAGCGCCACCGCATGCTCACCATCGAGTGGCAGCGGCTGAGCCCGCGTCACGGCTACGACATCCCGGCCGACATCACCGACGCCGGCCTCGCGGACCCGTTCGTCGACGCGATGGGGCGATCGGCGGCGCTGCACGACGCGCTGGCCGTCGACTTCCCCGAGCAGGCGTCCTACGCGGTCGCACTGGCGTACCGGATCCGGTTCGTGATGCAGATGAACGCGCGCGAGGCGATGCACGTGCTCGAGCTGCGCACCGCGCCGCAGGGTCACACGACGTACCGCGCGGTCGGCCAGGAGATGCACCGCTTGATCGGGGAGCAGGCCGGCCACCGGGCGATCGCCGAGGCCATGCGCCACGTCGACCACGGCACCTACGCGCTCGAGCGGCTCGCCGCCGAGCGGGCCGCCGACGAGCGCCGTGCGTCATCGGCACCCTGACCCTGCCTCCGGTGCCGTGCTGCCCGGGTGACCGATCGGCACCGGAATTTTCTCGGTGCCGCTGACCTGCGGTGTCGCGCATCCGCCCAGGTCAGGAGCCGCGTCGCGGACTTGACACGGGCCGCGCGAATCGGGCGTACTTACAACTTCGGTCGGCTCCGCTCCGGGAGCGCGCGTCTGCCCCGCACGTGCCCGTGGCGACACGGCGCCGGCCGCGACGACGGGACCCAGGAGACCCAGTAGAGAACGCTGCGACAGCTCGGCCGCGGGCGGTGTGAGCGAGGCAGTGGCCCCAACGGTCTCCTGGGTCTCGCGCGCGGGTGCTCGCGCGAGGCGCGCTCGCTCCCGGTCGGGCGAGGGGGTGACGCGATGCTCCAGGTTCTCGCGGCTCGGCGTTATACTCCCGCCGCCTTCGCCCCGGAGGCCGCGCCGCACGATCGCCTCCCATACCCCGAAGCCACCACCCGAGTCATCCGCGGGCGACCCCGATCACGTCCACGACTCCCACCCAGTGACGAGCTGACCACCATGAGCGACGACGAACTGGACGACGAAGCCGTCGACGAGGCCGACGAGATCGACGAGGAGGACCTCGACGACGACCTCGATCTCGACGACGACCTCGATCTCGACGACGACCTCGAAGGCGACGACGACCTCGAAGGCGACGACGCGGCCGATCTCGACGAGGACCTCGACAGCATCGCCACCGCGACACCCGCCAGCACGCTCGCGACCGACGAGGACGAGGACGAGGACGTCGACGTGCTCGATCTCGACGAGGAGCTCCACCCCGACGACGTCGAGGCTCCCCTCGACGCGCTCCTCCAGGAGCGCACCGCGAGCGCCACGCTCGAGGACGAGGAGGAGGACGTCGAGGACGACGAGGGCGACGCCGACGAGCGCACCGACGGCCCCACCCGGATCGTGCCCCGCCGTCCGGGCGAGTTCCTGTGCTCGTCGTGCTTCCTCGTGCTGCCGCGTCACCAGCTCGCCGACGAGGGACGGATGCTCTGCCGGGACTGCGCGTAGCGGACGCGCCCCCGCACGCTTCGAGGCAACGCCCCCGCGCGTGGTCTTCGACCGCGGCGGCCATCAGCGGGTTGCTGCTCGCACTGGCGCTCCCGCCCGCCGACCTCGGCCCGCTGGCGCTCGTCGCGCTGGCACCACTGCTGTGGTCGTGGCGTGGTGCCGGCCCACGCGATGCGGCGCTCACGGGGCTGACGTTCGGGATCGTGTACTTCGGGATCGTCTACGAGTGGTCGCGCTACTTCGGACTCGTGGCGATCGTCCCGCTCGTGCTGGCGAGCTCGGCGTACGTGGTCGCCACCGGCGCGCTCGTCGGCGCGTGCAACCGGCGCGGGGTGCGCTCCCCGTTCCTCGTCGCCGCGATCTGGGTCGTGTTCGAGGGGCTGCGGGGTCGCTGGCCCCTCGGGGGCCTGCCCTGGGCCGACGCGGGGCTCGCCCTCCACGACCTGGGGTGGGGGAGGGCCCTCGCCACCTGGGGCGGCGTCCCGCTCGCGTCGTTCGTGCTCGTCGCCGTGAACGGCTGGCTCGTCGAGCTCGGACTCGGCATCGCCGCCCGCGCTCGCCGCCGGCCCGGGGCGAGTCGCCGGATCGCCGTCGCCGGTGCCGTGCTGGGCTCGGTCATCGTGGCCGTGACCGTGGCCGCCCTCTTCCGGCCAGAGCCCACGGTGACCGGGCGGGTCACGTTCGCGCTCCTCCAGGCCAACGACCAGAACCGCGACCTGACCCGGCGCGAGGAGGCCCGCGACTACCTCACGAACGCGCACTTCGCTCTCGCCGACGGACTCACCGGGCGCTACGACCTGATCGTGTTCCCGGAGTCGGCCCTCGAGCGCGACCCGGAGCGCTCCGGAGTTCTCCGGAACCGCATCGTGGAGCTGGCGGCCCGCCACCACGCCAACGTGCTGGTGAACGCGCGCACCGAAGCGCCCGACCACGGCCTCTCCAACGCGAACCTCGTCTACACGCCCCGGGGCCGCCTCCAGGGGGTGTACGCGAAGCGCCACCTCGTGCCCTTCGGTGAGTACGTGCCGTTCCGGCGGCTCCTCGGCCGGTTGGGCGCGCTCGACCGCATCTCGTTCGACTACACGCCGGGCCACGGCCGGACGATGTTCCGCGCCGGCGGCCACCGGTTCCAGACGGTGATCTGCTTCGAGTCCGCGTTCGCCCCGCTCGTGCGCGACGCGGTCCGCGACGGCGCCGAGCTGCTCGTCGTCAGCACCAACAACCGCTCCTACCGCCGCTCCGGACTGAGCGCTCAGCACGTCGCGCTCGGCCAGATGCGGGCCGCCGAGACCGGCCGGCCGGTGCTCCACGCCGCGATCTCGGGGATCAGCGCCGTGATCGATGCCGACGGAACGGTGCGCGACCGGTCCGAGCTGTTCGTGAACCGGATCACGCAGGGCTCGATCGAGACGACGTCCGGGCGCACCCCGTACGTCCGGTTCGGCGAGTGGGTGCTCGCGGCGTGCCTGCTCGGGCTCCTCGTCGCCGCGGTCGTCGCCCGGCGGCGCGGGTCGCGCCGGACCCGGCCGTAGACTGCGCGCGTCACGGGCGCGCGGGCGTCGAGCGACCGAGGGGGAGTGGGGTGACCGGCAACGACACCGGGAACGATCCGGTCGACAAAGCCCTGCGTCTCCTCGTCTACGGCCCGCTCGGCTTCGCCGCCTACCTGCGCGACAGCGCACCGACGTTCATGGAGGTCTTCGTCTCCCGCGGCCGGCGCGAGGTCGCCGGCGCGAAGCGGGCGGTCGAGGAGCGGTTGGGCATCGCCAAGCCCGAGCCGGTGCCGCCGCCGTCGGTGCCTCAGCGCCTCACCGACGGCCTCGGGCGCGTGGCCTCGCAGGCGGGCAGCGTCATGGCGGCCGTCGCCGGGCCCGTCGTGGAGGCGGCGACCGGAGCCGCGTCCGGGGCCCCGAGGACGGCCGGGGGTGCCCCGCGCGCCTCGGGCGGTACGGGTACGGCGAGCGCGCCCTCGGCGCACGACGACGGGTCGGACCTCCCGATCTCGGGCTACGACGGGCTGTCGGCATCGCAGGTGATCGAGCGGCTCGACGGGCTGTCGCGCGGTGCGCTGGACCGCATCCGCGGCTACGAGCTCGCCCACCGTGCCCGCCGCACGATCCTCGCCTCGATCGACCAGCTCACGGGCTGACGTGGAGTCGGCCCGCCCGGCCGTGGCGGTCGACGTCGACGGCATCCTGGCGCTCGCCACCGACCTGCGAGCCGAGCTCGCGCACCACCGCGGCGGTGCCTGGTGGATCCGGACCCACGACGACGCTCCGCCGTCGGCCGCGGGGCTGCACGCGCGGCTGGTGGACCCCGACGGGCACCTGGTGGTCGGGTGCATCGACGGCGTCACCGTGGGCTACGCGCTCGCCCGGATCCGCCGTCTGGCCGACGGTGGGCGTCTCGCCGAGATCACCGAGGTCTTCGTGCAGCCGGACGCACGCGCGGTGGGCGTGGGGGAGCGGATGATCGACGAGGTCCTGATCTGGGCCGGGGAGCAGGGCTGCGAAGGGGTCGACGCCACCGCGCTCCCCGGGCACCGAGCCGCCAAGAGCTTCTTCGAGGCGCACGGCTTCCTCGCCCGCAGCCTCGTGATGCACCGCTCACTGCCCGCCGGGCGGGGTACGCCCGAGCACGAGCCCGGCCCGTGAGCCTGCGGCCCGAGGTGGCGATCGGGGGCGTCGCGATCGACGGGGAGCGGCTGCTCCTCGTCCGCCGCGGGCACGGCCCCGGCGCGGGATCCTGGTCGGTGCCCGGGGGGCGCGTGGAACCCGGCGAGACCCTCCACGAGGCCGTGGTCCGCGAGCTCATGGAGGAGACCGGCCTCGAGGTGGTCGTCGAGCGGTTCCTCGGCTACGTCGAGCGCTTCGGCGACGACCCCGCGCCGTACCACTTCGTGATCCTCGACTTCGTCGTCACCGTGCTCGATCCCGAGCTCACACCCACGGCGGGCGACGACGCCGCCGAGGCCGCCTGGATCCCGTTCGAGGATCTCGCCGACCTCACCCTCGTGCCCGGGCTCCACGAGTTCCTCACCGACCACGGCATCCTCGGGACCTGAGCCCGTCGACGCCACACTGGCCACCACGCGCGAGGGGAGAGTTGTAGCATCGCGCAATGCTCACCGTACCGGAGGCCGCGGCCCGCACCGGCAGGAACCCTGAGACGATTCGCCGCTGGATCCGCTCGGGCCGTCTCCCGGCCCACAAGGTCGGCACGCAGCATGTCATCGACCCGGCGGATCTCGACGCCGTGGCGGGCCCGTGCGGAGGGATCCCGCCCGGGTGGCAGCACACGCTGACGGGCGAAGCCATGCCCGACTGGGGCGCCCTGATGCGCGACGACCGTGCCACCCACTGAACGCTTCGTCCTCGACGCCAGCGCCGCGGTCACGGTGCTCTCGACCGCCACGGGCTTCGCGGGACTGCCCGGCACGAGCTTCGCGGCGCCGCCGCTCCTGTGGTCCGAGGTCACTTCCGTGCTCCATCGGGCCGTCGTGCGCCACCAGGTGAGCGCCGAGCTCGGGCGCGAGGTCCTTCGGCGGCTCGAGGACGCGCCGATCCGCCCCGAGCAGCCGCCCGGGCTGTTCGCAGCGGCGTGGGACGTGGCCGACGCCCTGGACTGGTCCAAGACCTACGATGCCGAGTACCTCGCGCTCGCCCGGGTCCTCGAGTGCCCTCTGGTCACGCTCGACGAGCGCCAGCGCCGTGCGGCGGCGCGCCTCGTGCCAGCCGGAGCGCTCACGCTGGCCCAGCTCGTCGAGCGCTGAGCCCGCGCACGCAACTTCTGACGGCGAGATCCAGCGGCTGCGCCCGCGAGGCCCAGTCGGGGATGCGAGTCGCGCGCCGCGCGACGTGTCAGCGGAGCTCCACTACGGTTGCCGATAATCCTCGTTATGTCACTTTGCTGGGCGAACGGGCCGAGGAGGCCTCCTGGACCGCCCCCTGCCCCGTGCGCACCCGCGATCAGCCCAGGGCGTGGAGCGCCTCGACCGACGGTGCGAAGTAGTACGCACCGGTGACCGGCGTCGAGAAGTCGGTGAGCCGGTCGTGGAGACCATCACCCGAGGTCCCGAACATGCGGGCCAGCATCTTGTCGAAGCGACCCGGGTCGGCCGAGAAGGCGATGAACTGGAGGCCCTGCTCACTCAGGTTGCCGTAGGCCGTGGAGCGCCGGAAGATCTCGAGCTCCTCACCGTCCTCCTCGATCACGACCCGGGCGACGTGGGAGGTCGGCGGCATGACCGACTCGTCGAGCTCCACGCTGTCGGGCTTCGTCCGCCCGATCACCGCCTCCTGATCGGCCTGGGACAGCGCGGCGAAGTCCTGGAGGTGGTGGACCCAGCGCTGGAGGATGACGAAGCTTCCACCCGCGCCCGGCCCCTCCCCCACGACCGCGACCTCGGGACCCTCGAGGACGTCGGGGTTCTCGGTCCCGTCGATGAACCCCGTGAGGTCGCGGCTGTCGCGGTACACGAAGGATGGCTGCTCGGTCGCGAGGGTGGCCACGGGCGCGAGGGCCGCCACCGCCCCCCGGGCGCTGTCGAACACGGCATCGTACGCCGGGCCGTGGACCCACACGTAGAGGTCGTGCTGGGTGGCCGGCGCATGGTGCGCACCGTCGATGGCGGTGAAGTCGGCCAGGTCCGCCGGCGTGTCCTCGGGCGCGAGGTGGCGCCACAGCCGCGGGCCGAAGGCGACGACGAGGTTCACGCCGCCGGCGACCTCCGGCTCCCGCAGCGCGGCCACCGCGGCACCCACCGCGGCGGGCTCGTCGTGGTCGCAGTCGAGCTGGAGGTGGTAGTGCCAGGGGGTGCCCAGGGCGAAGATCCCGGGCTGGGGGTGGCGGGCGGTCGCGGGGTTCATGGCCGCCATTGTGGCCCGTCGGCAGCGCTCATCCCCATGCCGCCTCGGCGTACGCCTCGATCACCCCGATGCCGCCTCGGCGTACGCCTCGATCACCCCGATGCCTCCTCGGCGTACGCCTCGATCACCCCGATGCCTCCTCGGCGTACGCCTCGATCGGTGGGCACCCGCACACGAGGTTCCGGTCGCCGAACGCCTGGTCGATGCGGCTCACCGGCGGGAAGTACTTGTCGGCCATCGGGCCGCCGGCCGGGTTGGCGCCCACCGAGCGCGGGTAGGCGCGGGTCCACTCGTCCGCGGTGACGTCCTCGGCCGGGTGCGGGGCATGGCGCAACGGGCTTTCGGCGACGTCGAGCTCCCCACGCTCCACTGCCGAGATCTCCCCACGGATCGCGATCATCGCGTCGCAGAACCGGTCGAGCTCGGCGAGCGACTCCGACTCGGTGGGCTCCACCATGAGGGTGCCGGCGACCGGGAACGACATCGTCGGCGCGTGGAAGCCGAAGTCGATGAGGCGCTTCGCCACGTCCTCGGCCGTGACCCCGGTGGACGCGGTGATCGGGCGCAGGTCGAGGATGCACTCGTGGGCGACCAGCCCGCCCGGCCCGGTGTAGAGCACCGGGTAGTGGGGCGCGAGGCGCGCCGCGACGTAGTTCGCGCTGAGCACCGCGATCTCGGTCGCCCGGCGCAGGCCGTCGGGACCCATCATCCGCACGTACGCCCACGGGATCGCGAGGATGCCCGCGGAGCCCCAGGGTGCCCCCGAGATCGGACCCACTCCGGTCGTCGGGCCGGCCGTCGCCTGGAGCGGGTGGTTCGGGAGGTGCGGGGCGAGGTGGGCCCGCACCGCGATCGGTCCGACGCCGGGGCCGCCACCGCCGTGCGGGATGCAGAACGTCTTGTGCAGGTTCAGGTGGGAGACGTCTGCTCCGAGCCGGCCCGGCCGGGCGAGCCCGACCAGCGCGTTGAGGTTCGCGCCGTCGAGGTAGACCTGAGCGCCGTGCTCGTGGACCACGTCGCACACCTCGCGGATGTGCTCCTCGAACACGCCGTGGGTCGACGGGTAGGTCACCATGAGCGCGCTGAGGCGCGGGGCGTGCTCGGCCGCCTTCGCCCGCAGGTCCTCGAGGTCGACGTTGCCGGCGGTGTCGCAGCGCACGACGACGACCCGCATCCCGCACATGGCCGCGCTCGCCGCGTTCGTGCCGTGCGCACTGGCGGGGATGAGACAGACGTCGC
>BTUT01000108.1:0-8493 GCA_045862935.1 Acidimicrobiia bacterium | reverse complement strand
CCCGAGGAGCTCGAGCACCAGCCGGCGGGCGTGACGAACCCTCGGGGAGTTGGTGAGCACCTCCATGCCCGGCTCCACGGCGCGCGAGCACGACGGGACGAGCGCGCGGCTCCCCGCAACCTCGACGACGCAGACCCGACAGACGTTGCGCGCCACGATCGTGTCGCCGAAGCACAGGGTGGGGGTGTCGATGCCGCGGGCGGCGCACGCGTCGAGGATCGTGGAGCCCTCGGCCACGTCGACGGTCTCGCCGTCCACGGTCAGCACCACCCGCGGGCCGTCCGTGCTCACTGGTCCACCGTGCGCGTGAGCACCCCGAACCGGTCGATGGCGCTCTCGATCGCGTTCCACGCGGTCTGGCCGAGCCCGCAGATCGACGCGTCGCGCATCGCGGCGCCCACGTCGCGGAGACGGGCCACCTCGTCGGCGACCGAGCCCAGGGGCGCACCGCGGGCGAGGCGGTGCAGCGCCTCCTCCTGGCGCACCGTCCCCACCCGACAGGGGACGCACTGCCCGCACGACTCGTCGCGGAAGAACTCGGCGATGCGCACGATGACGCTCGCGAGGTCGACCCGGTCGTCGAAGGCGATCACGGCACCCGAACCGAGCGAAGCACCGATGGCGCGGGTCGCCTCCGGGGTGAGCGCCAGGTCGAGGTGCTCCGGCCCCACGAACGTCCCCGCGGCCCCGCCGAGCAGCACCGCCTGGAGGGTGCGCCCCGGCTCCAGCCCGCCGGCGAGCGCGACGACCTCCCCCAGCGTGGCTCCGAGGGGGACCTCCACCACCCCGGGCTGCGTCACCGAGCCGGAGACCGAGAACAGCTTCGTCTCCGGCGCCGGTCCGTCGGGGTCGAGGATCCGCAGGACGTTCGCGAGGGTCTCGACGTTGTGGACCAGCGTCGGGCGCCCGAACAGGCCGGCGTCGACGGGGAACGGCGGCTTCGATCGCGGCTCGCCGCGGTGGCCCTCGATCGAGTTGAAGAGCGCGGTCTCCTCGCCGCAGATGTAGGCCCCCGCGCCCCGGCGGACCTCGACGTGGATCGCCACGCCGAGCCCCGCCGCGTCCTCGCCGAGGCGTCCCCGCCGCGTGCACTCACGGACCGCCTGCTCCACCGCGGCACGAGCCGCCGGGTACTCGTCGCGCACGTAGACGTAGCTCTGCTCGGCTCCGACGGCCCATGCGGCGATGGTGAGCGCCTCCACCAGCGCGAACGGGTCGTGCTCGAGGAGCACCCGGTCCTTGAACGTGCCGGGCTCCGACTCGTCGGCGTTGACCACCACGTGCTTCGGACCGGCGTGGCCCGCGACGGCGTCCCACTTGCGCCCGGCGGGGAAGCCCGCCCCGCCGCGCCCGCTGAGACCGGACTCCGAGATCGCGCGCCGCACCCGGTCACGTCCCAGCGTGCGGGCGTGGACCAGCGCCCGGCCACCGCCGTGCTCGAGGAAGTCGTCGAGCGAGGCCGGGTCGACGGTTCCCACGCGTCGGAGCAACGGACCGCGCGGCGAGCGTCCGAGCGGAGGTGGCGCAGACGCGGGTGCCCCGCGCGCCGCACCGCCCTCGACCTCCGCGCCACCCGACAGCGCGGCGGCTGCCGGTGCCCGCTCGCAGCGGCCGAGGCACGCCGCGGCGACGGCGGTGGCGTCCGTCGGGTCGGGCGGGGCCGCGCCGGCGGCCGCGCACACCACGTCGACGCACACTCGGCGTACCGTCGCCGGCCGCGGCGTGAGGGAGAACGATCCGTAGAACGAGGCGACCCCGTGCACCTCGGCCCGGCCGAGACCGAGCCGGCGCGCGATCTCGTCGAGGGCGTCGGACGGGCACCAGCCCTGGGCGTCGTTCACTGCGTGGAGTGCCGGCAACAGCAGCTCGCGACGGGCGCGGGTGACCGGTGGGCTCCAGCCCGCGCTCGGCCCGAGGACTCGGTCGAGCGCCGCGACGACCTCGGTGGCGAGCGGCGACGACAGCGGCGGTGCGGGCCCGGTCATCGGCCGCCGATCGTAGGGGGAGGGCTCACCCGAGTGGCTCGACCCGGATCGCGCTCGCCTTGAACGCCGACGTGCCCGATCGCGGGTCGCTCGCCTCGATCGTCAGCGTGTTCGTGTCGACGTCATCGGGGAAGTGGGGGGTCATGAACGCGAGCCCCGCGCGGAGCCCGGGGTCGATCCGCACCGGCGCGACGACCGATCCGCGCCTCGAGGTGATGCGGACCCGTTGGCCCTCGGCCAGCCCGAGGCGTGCGACGTCGTCGGGCGAGAGGTCGACGGTCTCCCCGAAGCGCAGCGGCGACCGGAGCCGGCGGGACTGGACGCCGGTGTTGTAGGAGTCGAGGCGCCGGCCGGTGGTGAGGCGGATGGGGAACTCCGGGGTGAGCTCGTCGACCGGAGGCACCCACTCGACGCCGGAGAACGCCGCCGGCATGCCCCGGGCGGCCGGGTCGTCGGCCCACAGGCGGCCGTGGAGGAACGGAGGCCCCACCTCGGTCTCGGAGGGGCACGGCCACTGGAGCCCGCCGTGGGCGTCGAGGCGCGCGTAGCTCATCCCCGCGTGGAGGGGCGACACCCGGCGCAGCTCGTCCCACACGCCCTCCGCATCCGGCGTCCCCCAGTCGTGGCCCAGGCGCGCCGACACCGCCGCGAGGATCGCGAGGTCGTCGCGTGCCCCCTCGGGCGGACGAACCGCAGCCCGCACGCGCTGCACGCGCCGCTCGGAGCTGGTGACCGTGCCGTCCGCCTCGCACCAGGCCGCGGTGGCGGGCAGGACGACGTGAGCGAGCTCCGCGGTGCGGGTGAGGAACAGGTCCTGCACCACCAGGTGGTCGAGGCCTCCGAGCAGGTGGCGCGCCCGCTGCGAGTCGGCCTCGGACTGCGCGGGGTTCTCGCCGAGCACGTACACGGCGCGGAGCGTCCGGTCGGCCATCGCCTCGAACATCGCCGTGAGGTGCATCCCGGGTTCGGCCGGGACCGGTGCGCCCCACACCCCCTCCACGCGTGCCCGCGCCCGCGGGTCGGTGAGATCCTCGAAGCCGGGGAGGCGGTTCGGGAGTGCGCCCATGTCGCCGCCGCCCTGCACGTTGTTCTGGCCGCGCAGCGGGCTCAACCCCGATCCCCACCGGCCCACGTGCCCCGTGAGGAGCGCGAGGTTGATGAGGGCGAGGACGTTGTCGACCGCGTTGTGGTGCTCGGTGATCCCGAGCGTCCAGCAGAGCTGGGCGTGCTCCGCGCGCGCGTACTGGTGGGCGAGCGATCGGATCGCGGCCGCGGGCACGCCGGTGATCGACTCGGCCCGCTCGGGGGTCCACTCGGCGACCGACTCGGCGAACGCGGCGTACCCGACGGTGGCCCGCGCGACGAAATCCTCGTGGACGAGCCCCGCGGCGATGATCTCGTGCGCGACCGCGTTCGCGAGCGCGATGTCGCTGCCGACGTCGAGCGGCAGCCAGAGGTCGGCGAACGCGGCGGACTGCGAGCGGCGGGGGTCCACGACGATGAGCCGGGCGCCACGACGCACCGCCCGCAGGACGTGGTGGAAGAAGATCGGGTGGGTCTCGCGGGCGTTCGAGCCCCAGAGCACGACCACGTCGGCCGCCTCCACCTCCCGGTAGCTGCTGGTGCCGCCGCCGGCACCGAAGACCGTCGCCAGACCGACGACGCTGGGAGCGTGTCAGGTGCGGTTGCAGGAGTCGACGTTGTTCGTGCCGACCGCGACCCGCATCAGCTTCTGCGCGAGGTAGTTGACCTCGTTGGTGGCCTTCGAGCACGAGAACATCCCGACCGCGTCCGGGCCGTGGTTGTCACGCACGCCCGCGATCCCCGCGGCGGCGAGATCGAGCGCCCGATCCCACGACGCCTCGACGAGGTGGTTGCCGTCGCGCACGAGGGGGGTGGTCAACCGGGTGTGTTGCCGTGCGGGCATGGGACACCTCCGCGTGGTGGGCTCGTCGCCCCGACGCTAACCGCGCGGCGCCGGTGGTCCGCGCGTGCTGCGGTGGCTGCCGGTAGCGTCACGCACCGGTGAAGGTCGCACCCTCGCGCCGCGATCGGCGCCGTCGTAGGCGCGGACGTCGCCTCCTGGTCCTCGGGGGGCTCGCGCTCGCGGGAGTCGCGGCCGCCGGCGTGGTGGCCTCCAGCGCGGTGGACGCTGATCGGGCGGACGAGGACGAGGCCCGCGCGGCACGGTCGGTCGCCCGGACCGCACCGGGCCCGACGACGCCGTCGACCGCCCCGCCCACCACCACGACCACGTTGCCGTACGCGGGGTGGGTGGACCCGGCGTCAGCGTTCCGGCCCTACCCGAAGGCCTCGGTGGCCGGGCTCCTGACGTTCCGGGGCAACCCCACGCGCACGTGGCACGGCCTCGGGCCGGTGCCCGCGGCACCCGGGGTGCGGTGGCGCATCCCTGGCCGGGCGATGTGTGCGGTGTCGGTGGACGGTCCCGAGACCGCGACCTGGTGCGGGACGGGCTGGACGGGCCAGCCGGCGGTCTTCGAGCGCGAGGGACGCACCTGGGTGGTGTTCGGCGCCTACGACCGTGCGGTGCACTTCGTCGACGGAGCCACGGGTGAGGACATCCTGGCGCCGTTCGTGACCGGCGACATCATCAAGGGCTCGGTCACCGTCGACCCGAACGGGTTCCCACTCGTCTACACCGGCTCACGCGACAACTACTTCCGGATCCTGGCCATCGACGGGCCCGAGGCGCGTGAGCTGTGGCGCCTCGACGCGTACGCGTCGCGACCCACGCACTGGAACGACGACTGGGACTCGAGTGCGATCGTGATCGACGACTACCTGTTCGAGGGCGGCGAGAACAGCCGCTTCTACGGGGTGCGGCTCAACCGCGGCTACGGCCCCGACGGCAAGGTCACCGTGGCCCCCGAGGTGGTCTTCGACGAGCCGGGCTGGGACGACGAGCTCCTCGGTGCGGTCGGGCGGGACCTGGCGATCGAGGGCTCGGTGGCCGTCTCGGGCAACACCTTGTACTTCGCGAACTCGGGGGGCCTCGTGCAGGGCTGGGACATCGGGCCGCTGCGGTCGGGCACCGGCACGCCGCAGCGGGTGTTCCGCTTCTGGACCGGCGACGACACCGACGGGACGATCGCGATCGACGAGGCCGGGATGCTCTACGTGGGCTCCGAGTGGGAGCGCCACAACGCCCGGGCGAAGGAGGTGGGGCAGATGATGAAGCTCGACCCGAGTCGACCCGACCAACCGCTCGTGTGGTCCCAGCACGACGACGGCCTCGCCCAGGCCGGCGTGTACTCGAGCGCGGCGGTGGTGGGCGACATCGTGCTCTTCACCACCTACAGCGGCCGCGCGATCGCGCTCGACCGCGCGACCGGGGAGATCCGCTGGGAGAAGCGCCTCGCCGCGCCGCTGATGGGGTCGCCGGTCGTGGTCGACGGGGTCTGGATCCAGGGCGACTGCGCCGGCGTGCTGCACGCTTACGACGTGCGCACCACCACGGCTGATCCGCCCGAGCTGTGGCAGGTGCCCCTGGGCTCCTGCATCGAGTCGACCCCGGCGGTGTGGAAGGGCCGGATCTACGTCGGCACCCGGGGCGGCTTCGAGTACGCGATCGGGGACGGCTGAGCCGCAGCGCTCGATGGGCGGCGAGCGCTCCGTCTGCACCCGGGGATCCGGGTTCCCCACAGGGACCCGGGGCGCTCCGGGTGGGGATCCCCGTTGGTGTCACACCCGGCTGGGACGATGGCGCCATGGACATCGAGATCGTCGTCGCCCTGGTCCTGGCCGTGATCCTCGTCGTGGCGCTCGTCGCCGCCGCGGGGGTGCTCGCTGGCACGCGGCGTGCCGCGGAGCGCGCCGCCGCCGCTCGCGCGGCCGAGGCGCCGCCGCTGTCCGCCGAGGAGCTCGCCCGCCGGGTGGCCGACGAGCACCGGCGCGTGGCAGTGGAGGAGCGTGATGCGGCGATCCGGGTCGCAGTGGCGCAGCTCCACGCGCTGAACCGGGCCGAGCTCGAGTCCCAGCGGGCGTTGCACGGCCAGGAGCTCGACACGAAGAAGTCGTTGATCGACCAGCAGCTCGGGGCACTCGCGGGGGAGCTGGGGCGCATCGGGGAGCTCGTGCGCTCGCTCGAATCCGACCGTGCCGCGAAGCTCGGCGAGCTGAGCGGAGTGCTCGACGCGCAGCGCGCGCACATCCAGGACCTCACCGCGACGACCCAGAGCCTCCGGGAGGCCCTGTCGAGCACGAAGGTGCGCGGCCAGTGGGGCGAGCGGATGGCCGAGGACGTGCTGCGGCTCGCGGGATTCCTCGAGGGCGTCAACTATCGCAAGCAGACCGCGATCGCCACCGGCGTCCCCGACTTCACCTTCCTGCTGCCCGACGACCTCTGTCTGCACATGGACGTGAAGTTCCCCCTCGACAACTACCTGCGCTACCTCGAGGCCGAGGGCGAGATCGAGCAGCGACGAGCGCGCGACGACTTCCTGCGTGACGTGCGCACGCACGTGAAGGCTCTGGCCGCGCGTGGCTACATCGACCCCTCGGGGGGCACCGTCGACTGTGTGCTGCTCTTCATCCCCAATGAAGCGGTGTACGCGTTCATCCAGGAGCAGGACCCGAGGATCCTCGACGACGCGCTCGGCCGCAAGCTCGTGTTCTGCTCGCCCCTCACGCTGTTCGCAGTGCTGGCGGTGGTGCGCCAGGCGGTCGACAACTTCCGGGTCGAGCGCACGTCGAGCGAGATCCTCGCCCGGCTCGGTGCGTTCCAGAAGCAGTGGACGATGTTCACCGACAAGATCGACAAGCTCGGACGCTCCCTCGAGTCGGCCCGCAAGGACTACGAGGACCTCAGCACCACTCGTCGCCGCCAGCTCGAGCGGGAGCTCGACAAGATCGACGATCTCCGCCGCCACACGGACGAGCTCCTCGACCCGGTCGCGCCGCCCCTCGCACTCGAAGCCTGACGGTCCGCGCGCGGGGGTACCCTCGATCGCGTGCTCCGTGTCGTCGTGCTCTGCGTGGTCGTCCTCGTCGCGGAGATCACCGTGTTCTGGCAGGTGGCGCAGTGGATCGGGGGCTGGGAGGCCGTGCTCCTGCTCCTCGCCATCTCGTTCGCCGGGGCGTGGATGGTGAAGGAGCAGGGGGTGGGCGTGGTGCGCCAGGCACGCCTCGAAGCGCGCACCGGTCGGGTGCCGGGCCGCCCGCTCTTCGACGGGGTGCTGATCCTGGCGGCGGGCGCGCTGCTCGTGGTCCCCGGCTTCCTCACCGCGATCGCCGGGCTGCTGCTCGTGATCCCGTACACCCGCGCGCCCGTCCGCGAGCGGCTGATCCGCCGGTGGACCCGGCGCTTCACGGTTCGGCGCCCTCCGGTGGGGGCTGAGCCACCGCCGAGCGCCGTACCGGTGCGGAGCGTGCGCGCCGGCGACGGCGCGGTCCGTTCACGCGCGCAGCAGCTCTGGGGCAACCGGGCAATCGAGGCGGGTGGCGAAGCGGGCGGGATCGTCGAGGCCGCCGGGCCCGGCGATGCGGGCTGCATCTGACAGGTCGAACACCTCGCCTTCGACACCCCCGCGATCACGGGTCGCCTCGTCCGAGAGCCGGGCGTCGCCGGTGGCCCGCGCGCAGAGCGCGCCGAACAGGCGCTCCGGCAGGATCCTGTCCACGGGCGAGACCAGCCAGCACTGGGCGTCGCCCAGCGACCACCGCAGGTCGGCGGTCCCCACGGGCACGAGCGCACGAGCGGGACTCGTCGCGAGGACCTCGACGAGCAGGTGACTCGCGCCCACGGCCATCACCTCGGCGGCGTTCACCATGCGCACCGGCCGGTCGGCGCGGCCGAGCCGGGCGCGCATCCCCGTGTCACCCCGATCGGGGCGGACCACGACGACGTCGAGGTCGGGGCGCTGGACGAGCGCGGCACCGACGGTCTCCGGCCACCCGAGCACGACGATCGGCGCGTCGTGGGGAAACGGCAGCACCCCGGCGAGCCGGTCGGCGGTGCGGTCACGGGCGGCGACGCGACGCGCGTCACGAGCGGCCGCGGCCGGATCGCCGGCACCCACGACCCGCGCGCACAGCCACCAGAGGGGCCCGTTCGTCGGGTGGTGGGCGAGGAGCCGCCGGCAGACGAGGACGAGCTGGGCGGGGTCGGCGTCGAAGTCCGCCAGGCACTCGGCGGCCTCGTCCACCAACGCACGCTCATCGCCCCCGTACCGGGCGAGGGCCCGCAAGCGCTCGAACGGCAGCATGCTCGCGGGAGGCTAGCGACGGAACGCCGCGAGCAGGCCACCAGCGCGCGCGAGCACCGCTGCCCGACGGCTGAGGACCTCGGGGTTGCCGCGGAGTCGGAGCGTGCCGTCGGTGAGGCACGTCTGTGCGTTGGCGGTTCCCTCGTGGAGGCGGCGGGCGGCCTCGACGGTGAGGACGAGGGTGAGGTCGGGTTCGCCGGCCGCGCCCGGGCGGATCCGAGGCGGGCCGGGACCGGGGACGAGGTGGTTGGTGGCGGAGTCGGCCGGCGGGTGCAGCTGCGCCA
>BTUT01000107.1:0-8511 GCA_045862935.1 Acidimicrobiia bacterium | reverse complement strand
GACGGTCGTAGAACTCCCACATGCGCGCGCCGCGCAGCGTGACCTTCGCGCCGATCGCGTTGCCCTCGCGCAGCTTGAACCCGGCGATCGACTTCTTCGCCTTCGTCACGAGCGGCTTCTGCCCGGTGATCACACCCAGGTCGGCCACCGCGCCGTCGAGCAGCGACGCCTGCTGCGTCGCCTTCCCGACGCCGCAGTTGAGCACGATCTTGACGAGACGGGGAACCTCCATGACGTTGGCGAGGCCGAGGTCGGACTGCAATGCCGGGCGAAGCTCCGTCTCGTAGCGCGTCTTGAGCCGGGGGACGGTCGAGGTCGCCATCACAGGTCCTTCCCGCACTTGCGGCACACGCGGAGCTTGTCGGGTCCGTCGAACCGATAGCCGACGCGCGTCGGGCCGCAGGAGCTGCAGACCAGGGCCACGTTGGAGATGTGGATCGGCATGTCCTTGTCGATGATCCCGCCCTGCATGGTCGCCCGAGTCGCACGCTGATGGCGCTTGGCGACGTTGACGCCGTCGACGATGACGCGGTTGCGCTCGGGGATCACGCGGGTGATCTCGCCGGCCTTGCCCACGTCCTTGCCCGAGATCACCTGGACCTTGTCGCCCTTCTTCAGCTTCACGGCTAGATCACCTCCGGAGCGAGGGAGACGATGCGCATGAACTTCCGGTCGCGCAGCTCACGGCCCACCGGACCGAAGATGCGCGTGCCGCGCGGCTGCATCTGGTCGTTGATGAGCACTGCGGCGTTCTCGTCGAAGCGGATGTAGCTGCCGTCGGGGCGGCGTCGCTCCTTCTTCGTGCGCACGACCACGCACTTCACGACGTCGCCCTTCTTCACGGCTGCACCCGGCACCGCGTCCTTGACCGTGGCCACGAACACATCGCCGATCCCCGCGTAGCGCCGCCGGCTCCCACCGAGGACCTTGATGCACAAGACCTCGCGGGCGCCGGAGTTGTCGGCGACCCTGAGTCGGCTCTCCTGCTGGATCATCTCGTCACCGCGCCCGCTCGAGCACTTCGACGACGCGCCAGCGCTTCTGCTTCGACAACGGTCGGGTCTCGGTGACGCGCACGCGGTCGCCCTCTCGCGCGTCGTTCGCGCCGTCGTGCGCGTACAGCCGCTTCGTGCGCTGCAGCGTCTTGCCGTAGCGCCGGTGCTGCACGCGATCGACCACGGCGACCACCACCGTCTTGTCCATCTTCGCCGAGACGACGATCCCTTCACGGACCTTGCGTCCGTTGGGTCGGGCCTCGACCGCCTGCTCGTCGGCCATCGTCAACCTTCCTCGGCAGCCAGCGCTTCGGCTGCCTCGATCTCGCGCCCCCGGATCAGCGTCTGGCAGCGCGCGATGGAGCGGCGCACCTCCGGGATCCGGGCGGTGTTGTCGAGCTGTCCGGTCGCGTTCTGGAACCGCAGGTTGAACAGCTCTTCCTTGAACGCGCCGAGCTGGTTCACCAGCTCGGCGTCGTTCAGCTCGTTCAGCTCCTTGGCCTTCACGTCACGCCTCCTCCTGGCGCACGATGAAGCGCGTCTTGATCGGGAGCTTGTGCTGCGCGAGGCGCATCGCCTCACGAGCCGTCGGCTCGGGAACACCCGAGAGCTCGAACATCACCCGACCCGGCTTCACGACCGCGACCCACCGCTCCGGGTTGCCCTTGCCCGAGCCCATGCGGGTCTCCGCGGGCTTCTGGGTCACCGGCTTGTCGGGGAAGATGTTGATCCACACCTTCCCGCCGCGGCGGATGTGACGGGTCATCGCGATGCGGGCGGCCTCGATCTGGCGGTTGGTGATCCAACCCGGCTCGAGCGCCTGGATGCCGTAGTCGCCGAAGTTGATCTTGGTGCCGCCCTTCGACGCACCGGTCATGCGACCCCGGTGCGTCTTGCGGTGGCGGACCTTTCTCGGCATCAACATGTCGTCAGATCTCCCGCTCTCGACGCCCTCGGCGCCGGGCCGCTCGGGCCCCGTCTCCCGCTCTCCCTCGGCGCCGGGCCGCTCGGGCCCCGTCTCCCGCTCTCGGCGCCCTCGGCGGCGTACCCGCCTCGCAGTCCGTCACCTCAGTCCTCGTCCCCGTGGAACTTGGGTGCCTCGTGGTGCTGGCGCGTGCGGCGCTCGATCTCCTCTTCCTCGGCGAGGAGCCGCTCGAGCTCGGGGTCGGCCTCCTTCACGAGCGGCGTCGCCTCCTCGGCGACCTCGTCGGGCGCGCCCTCCACCGGAACCGCCACCGCCTCGTCGGCGCGGCGCCGGCCGCCGCCCGCGCTCACCACCCGGCGCTTCGCCGGCCCCGTCGCCTCGCCCACCGCCATCGCCGCCTCGCGGCTGATCTTGTCCTCGGCGGCCGACTTGTAGGGCAGGATCTCGCCCTTGTAGATCCAGACCTTCACGCCGATGCGCCCGAAGGTGGTGCGAGCCTCGGCCTGGCCGTAGTCGATGTCGGCCCGCAGCGTGTGCAGCGGCACACGGCCCTCGCGGTACCACTCGCGGCGCGACATCTCCGCGCCGCCGAGACGACCCCCGCACTGCACCCGGATGCCCTGCGCGCCCGCCTTCATCGCGGTCTGCACGGCCCGCTTCATGGCCCGGCGGAACGACACCCGCCCGGCGAGCTGGTCGGCCACACCCTGCGCGATGAGCGTCGCGTCGAGCTCGGGCTGCTTGATCTCCTGGATGTTGAAGTGGATCTTCGGGTTGCCGGTGATCTTGAGCAGCCCGGCGCGCAGCCGATCGGCCTCCGCGCCGCGGCGCCCGATCACGATGCCGGGGCGCGCGGTGTAGACGTCGACCCGCAAGCCGTCGCGTCGCTCGATCTCCACGCGGCTCACCGCCGCGTGCGGGAGCTGGCGGCGCAGGTAGTCACGGATCCGCCAGTCCTCGATGAGCTTGTCCTTGTACTCCTGACCGTCGGCGAACCAACGCGACTTCCAGTCGGTGGTCACGCCGAGACGGAACCCGTACGGGTTGACCTTCTGGCCCATCAGTCCTTCTCCAGTGCTTCGCTCGCGGCGGCCGGGGACTCCCCGTCCGCGGTCGCCTGCTCCGCGTCGCCTCCGGCGAGCTCCGCTTCCGTCGCCACGCCGGCGTCATCGAGCACGGGGTCCGGCGCGTCGACCACCTCGGGCTCGACGTCCTGATCGTCGTGGTCGTGGTCGTGGATGTGGTCGTGGTCGTGGACCGTCGCCGCGCGCTCACGGCGGGGACGTGCCCTCCGGCGCGCGGCCCGCCCCCGCGACGGGCCCGCAGCCGCCGCCGCGCGGCGACGGCGCTCGAGCTCCGCGTCGTCGAAGCGCGCGACCACGATGGTGATGTGGCTCGTCCGCTTGCGGATGCGCGTTCCCCGACCCCGAGCCCGGGGCCGCCACCGCTTGTGGGTCGGGCCCTCGTCGGCGATCGCGCTCGAAACGAAGAGCTCGTCCTCGGGCACGCTGTCGTTGTGCTCGGCGTTCGCGACCGCGGAGTCGAGCACCTTCGCGATCTCGACCGCGACCGCGCGCTCACAGAGCGCGAGCGTGCTGCGCGCCGTGTCGATGTCCTGGCCCTGGATCAACCGCAGGACCTGGCGCGCCTTCGAGGGCGAGACGCGCAGGTAGCGGAGGCGGGCAACGGTGCCGGTGGTGCTCATCGCCGCGACGACCTCTCCTGTCCCGCGTGGTACCGGAACGTGCGGGTGGGAGCGAACTCGCCGAGCTTGTGCCCCACCATCGCCTCGCTGATGTACACGGGAACGTGCTTACGGCCGTCGTGCACCGCGATCGTGTGCCCGACCATGTCGGGGGTGATCGTCGAGCGACGCGACCAGGTCTTGATCACCTTCCGCTCTCCGGCCGCGTTCTGCGCGTCGACCTTCTTCGCAAGGTGGTCGTCGACGAACGGGCCCTTCTTCAGACTGCGCGGCATCGTGATTACCTCCGGCTGCCGCGGCTGCGGCGGCGGCGCACGATCATCTCGTCGGACTTCTTGCCCTTCTTGCGCGTGCGGCCCTCGGGCTTGCCCCAGGGCGACACCGGGTGGCGACCACCCGAGCTCTTGCCCTCACCGCCGCCGAGCGGGTGGTCGACCGGGTTCATGGCCACACCGCGGACGTGCGGGCGCTTGCCCTTCCAACGGTTGCGGCCGGCCTTGCCCACCTTCACGAGCGACGCCTCGGCGTTGCCCACCGAACCCACGGTCGCGCGGCAGTCGATCGGAACCCGGCGCATCTCGGTCGAGGGCAGCCGCAGCGTGGCGAACTGGCCCTCCTTGGCGACGAGCTGGATCGACGCTCCCGCACCCCGTCCGATCTTGCCGCCCGCACCGGGCTTCAGCTCCACGTTGTGCACCGTGGTCCCGACCGGGATGTAGCGCAGCGGCAGCGCGTTGCCCGGGCGGATCTCGGAACCGTGCCCGCTCTGGAGCAGGTCGCCCACCACCACTTGCGCCGGCGCGAGGATGTAGCGCTTCTCGCCGTCGCGGTAGTGCAGCAGTGCGATGCGCGCGTTGCGATTCGGGTCGTACTCGATCGCCGCGACCTTGGCGGGCACGCCGTCCTTGTCGCGCCGGAAGTCGATCACCCGGTACTTCTGCTTGTGGCCGCCCCCGCGGTGGCGCGACGTCATGCGGCCGTAGGCGTTGCGGCCGCCGGTCCGCGGCTTCGGCTTGGTGAGCGAGCGCTCGGGGCGGTCGCGCGTGACCTCGGCGAAGTCCGAGACGGTCTGGAACCGGCGCCCGGGGCTCGTGGGCTTGCGCTTGCGAATGGCCACGGTCAGCTCCCGAAGATCTCGATCCGGTCGCCCTCGGCGAGGGTGACGATCGCCCGCTTGGTGCCCGCGCGCCGGCCGAACGTCCCCGTGCGGCGGTTGCGCTTGCGCTTCCCGTTGCGGTTCAGCGTGTTGACGTTCGTGACCCGCACGTCGAAGATCGACTCGATCGCCTGGCGGATCTCGACCTTGTTCGCGTCGGGCGCGACCACGAACGTGTACACGTTCGCGTCGTAGGCGGTGTAGGACTTCTCCGACACGACGGGCCGGATGATCACGTCGCGGGGGTCACGCTGACTCATCGCCGCTCCCTTCCTGCGAGTACCGGGAGACGGCGTGCTGCAGCGTCGCCTTCGAGAAGACGATGTAGTCGTTGACCAGCACGTCGTACGCGTTCAGCTCCTCGGGCAGCACGATCTGCACCCACGCGCCGAGGTTGCGGAACGACTTCCAGGCCGCGTCGTCGGTGCGGTCGAGGACGAGCAGTGTGCGGGGGATCCGCTCGCCCTTCACGCGCAGACCGAGCTGTTCGAGCACCGCGATGCCCTGCTTCGTGCGGGGCTCGGCGATCCCCCACTCGTCGACGACCTTGACCTGCCCCGCCGCGGCCCGATCGGACAGCGCCGAGCGCAGTGCGAGGCGCACCATCTTCTTGGGCGTGCGCTGGCTGTAGTCGCGGGGCTTCGGACCGTGGGCGACGCCTCCGCCGCGCCACTGCGGCGCCCGGATGGAGCCCTGGCGGGCGCGCCCGGTGCCCTTCTGGCGCCACGGCTTCGCGCCGCCGCCGGCGACCTCCGCGCGCGTCTTGGTGGAGTGGGTGCCGGCGCGCCGGTGGGCGAGCTGCGCGGTGACCACTTGGTGCATCACCGGGATGTTCGGCTCGATGCCGAAGAGATCGTCGGGCGCGTCGACCGTGCCCGCCGCAGCACCGGTCGCCGTGGTGACGTCGAGCTTCACTGCGAGACCTCCGATTCGGTGGTGGCCTCGTCACGCGCGGTGTCGTCGTCGGGGGAAGGCTCGGCGGCGCCGGCCGCCTTCGCCCCGAAGTCGGGCGGGGCGACCGAGGGGCCCTTCGCCGCGTTGCGGATGAAGACGATGCCGCCGTTCGGTCCGGGCACGGAGCCCCGCACGAGCAGCAGCCCGCGCTCGGCGTCTCCCTCCACGACCTCGAGGTTCAGCGTGGTCGTGCGCACGTTCCCGTGCTGACCCGCCATCCGCATCCCTTTGAACACGCGTGCCGGCGTGGCGCACGCGCCCACGGATCCCGGCGCCCGGTGCTTCTTGTGGTTGCCGTGGCTGGCGCCCTGACCCTTGAAGTTGTGGCGCTGCATCGTGCCGGTGAAGCCCTTGCCCTTCGAGATGCCGGTGACGTCGACCCGCTCGCCGGCCGCGAACACGTCGGCGTTGATGACCTGGCCGACGGCGTACGGCGAGAGGTCGTCCACCCGAACCTCGGCGAGGTGCTTGCTCGGCGCCGCGCCGCTCTTCTTGAGGTGGCCGAGCTCGGGGCGGCTGAGGCGCTGCTCCTTCACGGCCCCGAACGCGATCTGCACGGCGGAGTAACCGTCGCGCTCGGGTGTCTTGAGCTGGACGACGCGACAGGGCCCGGCCTGGATCACCGTGACCGGGACGACCCGGTTGTCGGCGTCCCAGACCTGGGTCATGCCGAGCTTGCGCCCGAGGATCCCCTTCACCGCGGCCATGGGTCAGCTTTCCTTCGAGAGCGAGACGTGCCTCACGCGAACGCTCCCCCGGCCCTCGGGCCGGCGGAGCGTTCCGGGTTGTGCTGCGCGGTTCCCACCGGCGGAGCCGGAACGGGCCTGCGCAGGCCTCGATTGGCGGACTACGAACGAGGAGCGCGCGCCACCGAGCCGGTGGCGAAGCCCGGCCATGCTAGCCGGTCGCGGCAGGGAGTCACCACCCGGGGTTGGACCGTCAGTCGGAGAGCCGCGCCCGCAGCGATGCCACCTCGGCCTCGAGCTCCAGGACCCTCCGGTAGAGCGCCTGGATCGCGACCATCACCACACCGTTGGCGTCGACGAGGTGGATGACCCTGTCATCCCCCCCGAGCCCGAAGGCGGCCATGAAGTCCTGGGCCATCGGGCCCAGGTGACGCACCGACGGCGGGTCGGACTTGTAGTTCCACGTGCTGATCGGGAGCGCGGCGAGCTTCTCGAGGATCTCGAAGCCGTCCACCGGCTCCTGCGGGCCAGTCAGGCGAGCCCCCGGTTGCTCGGAACCTGTGATTCGTGCAGACCGTCGACGGCTCGCGGCGCGCGACCGCCCGCGTACCTCAGGACTTCCGGCCCCGCGTCCAGTCGACCGGCACGACGTTGGCCTTGATCTCCCGGTCGCTGCCGGCGGTGTCTCTCGGCGGCAGGTCGCTCGTCGGCAGCTGGAGCATCCCGGCGAGCGGCTCGCGGCGGGTGATCGCGGGGACCACGTAGGGAGTGCGGCCACCGGCGGAACCCGGGACGATGGTCTCCCGCTCGCACTCCGCTGTGGTCGACTGCTGCTGACCCACGGCGACCCCCATTGCTCCGTGTGCCGGGACGACGAGGAGCATAGCCCGGGTCGGACCGGTGTCGAGGCGACCGCGGCCCGACGGCCCGCTCTAACCTGGATCGGTGGCTTGGGAGCGGGATCCCCGCGTGGTCTACGAGGTGGTGGACCAGCAGGCGGTGCTCGTGGATCCCGACGGCGTCGATCTCGTGACCCTGAACGAGGTCGCCACGCTGGTGTGGGAGAGCCTCGACGGGTGCCGCGGGACGGCCGAGATCGCCGCCGCACTGTTCGACCGGTTCGAGGGCGTCACCCTTGCGCGGCTCGAACAGGACATCACGGACTTCCTCACCGCGATCGCGACTTCCGGGCTGGTGCGCACCGGTGCAGATGGCCGCGACTGACCGGGCATCGGTGCATCGCGCCCGCCGGGCGCGCGGGCGCTGACCGGTCACCGTGGCCCGACCTCACCCGCTCCTCGTCCCGCTCGCCGCCGGGCGTGAACCGCCCATCCCGCCCATCTCCGACGACGGCCTCCTCGCGTCCGCGATCGACCACGGGATGCAGGGCCTCCTCTGGACGTACGTGCGCAGCGGCGCGCCCGCGTACGGCGAACGAACCCGCCTCGCCGGCGTCGATGCCGCGACCCGCCAGCGGCATGCGCGGCTCCGGCGCACGCTGGTGAGGGTGTGCGACACGCTGGCGTCCATCGACGTCGTGGTCGCGACGGTGAAGGGCGTCACCGCGGAGCAGCGCTGGTACGGGCGTGAAGGCGAACGGCCGTGCACGGACGTCGACGTCCTGGTCGACCCGGGGGAGATCGAGCGCGCCGGTGAGATCGTCGGCGTGCTCGACGGCACCCATCCGCTCCGCAACGAGATCGACTCGTTGGTCCGCAGCGGCGCGATGCAATCGGTGAACCTTCACGTCGACGGGGAATCCGTCGACCTCCACTTCGATCTGCTGAAGCTCGGGTACCCGATGCGGCGGCGCGAGGCGGTGTGGAGCCGGATGGAGCTGCTCGCCCTCGCCGACGGGAGCTGCGTCCGCGTACCCGATCCGGCCACCGCACTCCTCCACTTCCTCGTGCACGCCAACAAGGACGGGTTCCCACGACTCCTGGGCTACGCCGACGTCGCGCGTGTCCTCGCCTCGCACGCGCCGGATGCCGTCGACTGGGACTGGTTCACCGAGCTCGTGCGCAGCGAAGGCCTCGATGCCATCGTGACCGGCGCGCTCGACACGATCACCCATGCGCTCGCGCTCCCTC
>BTUT01000106.1:0-8524 GCA_045862935.1 Acidimicrobiia bacterium | reverse complement strand
GCCCCGGGCCCAGGTGACCCAGCCGGCCCGTTCGAGCGAGGCCACCGCGGCGGCGAGATCCGCAGGGTCGAGGCCGGTCCGAGTGGCGAGCTGCTCGGGACCCGCGGGCTCACCGGCGAGCGCAGCCAGGATCTTCCGCCCCCGCGCGTCGGGAACCGCACGCGTCGCCTGGGGCCGTCGTGCCCCGGGAGTCATCCCGATCGCGATCAGGAGGTCGGACCAGTCGGTGAGCGGTGCAGCGCCGTCGGCGAGGAGCGCGTTCGTGCCCGCCGCCGCCGGGTTGCGGCGTGAGCCGGGAACCGCGAACACCGCACGGTCGTACGTGAGGGCGTGGTCCGCGGTGATGCGGGCGCCACCCGACGCGGTGGCCTCCACGACCACGACGACGTCGGCCAGTGCCGCGATGATGCGATTCCGGATGGGGAAGCGGCCCGGGGTGGGCCCGACGCCGTAGCCGGTCTCGCCCAGCACGAGGCCGCAGGCACGCACGTCGCGGTAGAGCGCGCGATGGCGCCGCGGGTACTCCACGTCGAGGCCCGTCGCAACCACCCCGATCGTCAACCCACCGGCCTGCACCGCACCTGCGTGGGCTGCACCGTCGATCCCCAGCGCCATGCCGCTCACGACCGTGCCCCCGGCCTTCGCGAGCGTGGCCGCGAGGTCGTGCGCGTCGGCGAGCCCGTGCACCGAAGCCGAGCGCGTCCCCACGATCGCCACCCGCGGCGCGTCGAGCGCGTCGAGTCGCTCACCCTCCGCGACCAGGACGCAAGGCCGATCGGGAACCGGGTCGAGGATGGGGAAGTCGGGCTCGGCGTCGAGCCACACCCGCGCGCCGCGCGTGACGATCCTGCGACGCGTGGCCCCGAGATCGAGCTCGTCGGCCCACCGGGCACCGGCCTGCTCGAGCACGGCACGCCGCGCCGGATGTGCCGCGGGCGCGAGCTGGCGCGCCGCCTGCCGTCGCTCGACGGCGCGCGCGGCGGCACGCGCCGAGCCGTGATGGTCGAGCAGCTGCCGCAGACGCGGGGGCCACAGCTCCGGGAGACCGGCGAGCGCCACTGCTGCGACATGGTCGTCTCCCGGTGCCCACAGGTCGGCGCGGCTCACGGCACGTCCTCCCGCAACATCGCCGCGAGCGCGACGTGGGCTGCCGAGACCTCGGTGACGTCGTCGAGATCGGCGAGTGTGCGCGCCACCCGACGGATCCGCGCCGCGCCGCGGCCCGTGAGGCGCCGCGTGTCGACCTCACCGTGCCATGCGTCGAGCGCGTCCTCGGTGAGGGGCACGCACGTGGTCAACGCCCCGGCCGGGACGTGAGCGTTGCGGGTCCACGGCAGTCCGGCGTATCGGGCGCGCTGGCGGTCGGTGGCACCTTCCACGCGGGCTCGTACCACCGCCGACGACTCCCCTGGGACGGCGCCGGCTCCCGGCGTCCGGACGGCCACGCGCAGGTCGAACCGGTCGAGGAGCGGGGCCGACATCCGGCGGCGGTACCTCGCCCGTTGCAGGTCGGAGCACGTGCACCAGGGCGGACCGAGCCCGCACGGGCACGGGTTCGTGGCCGCAATGAGCTGGAAGTCGGCGGGGAAGGTGATCGACACGGCCTGGCGCGAGATGCGCACCACGCGCTCCTCGAGCGGCTGGCGGAGCGCATCGAGCGCTCCCGGGTGGAACTCCCCGAGCTCGTCGAGGAACAGCGCGCCGCGGTGTGCGAGCGTCACCTCGCCCGGTGAGGGTCGCCGGCTTCCGCCACCCACGAGCGCGGGGACCGATGCGGTGTGGTGCGGTGCCCGGAACGGGCGTGCGCGTGCGAGGCCACCGACCGGCGCGTGCCCGGCGGCGCTGTGGATGCGCGTGACCTCCAGCGCCTCCGCCGGCTCGAGCGGTCCCAGGATGGTGGCGAGGCGGCGAGCGAGCATCGTCTTGCCGGCGCCGGGCGGCCCGGAGAGGAGCAGGTGATGACCACCCGCGGCCGCGGCCTCCAGTGCTCGTCGCGCCCAGGGCAGACCGCGCACCTCGGCGAGGTCGACATCGTGGTCGGGTGGCGGAGGCGGCGGGGGGAGTGGTGGCCAGGCGGGCCAAGGCTGCTCGCCCTTGCAGCAGTCGCGCAGCGCGCCGAGGTGCTCGGCGGCGTGGATGTCCACACCGCCCACGAGCGCGGCCTCGGCGGCGTTCGCGCTCGGTACGATCACCCGTGAGATCCCGTGGCGGGCGAGCGTGTCGACGAGGGCGATCATCCCGGGGACCGGTCGTACCGTGCCGTCGAGGCCGAGCTCGCCGAGCGCGGCGGTCGCCTCGAGTGCTCCCGCCGGGAGTGCGTCGGTCGCGGTGAGGATCCCGAGCGCGACCGCGAGATCGAGGCCGGCGCCGTGCTTGCGCACCGCTCCCGGGGCCAGGTTCACCGTCACACGGTGCTGTGGCCACGCCAGTCCGGACGACAGGATCGCGGCGCGGACCCGCTCCCGCGACTCGCGGACCGCGGTGTCGGGGAGCCCGACCACGGTGTAGGACGGCAGGCCCGGGGAGACGTGGACCTCCACGGTCACGAGCTGACCCTCGACGCCGAGGAGTGTGGCACTGGCAACTGACGCGAGCACGGCAACCTCCATTCATCGCGCGCTCGTCGCGCGACGCGCTTGTTCCGGGTGTTCGTTCCGCGCGTCCAGCGGGCGGGTTCGGTCCGGGTGTCCGGGCGTCCGCGCGTCCGCAGGTCCGCGCGTCCGCAGGTCCGCGCGTCCGCAGGTCCGCGCGTCCGCGCGTCCGGGCGGCTGACGCGCGTCTCGCGGCGCGCCGATCGCGCGATCCAGGTGGCCGGTCGTGACCGCGACCGCGACGGCGGCTCGGACCGTAACGACCGGGTGTGTCCGGGAAACGTCGGGCAGCGTCGCGGTGCGCGTGTACCGTTCGGGTGATGGCCTGGGACGTCGCAGGGTTCACGGCCTCCCTGACCGGACGGAGCGAGCACACCCGCCGCGCCTACGGGCACGATGTCGACGAGTTCGTGGCCTGGGCGCAACGGGGAGGCTGCCCCGAGCCAGAGGGGGCCGATCACCGCGCACTGCGGCGTTACCTCGCGTACCTCGACACGCGGGGGTTCGCGTCCCGCACCGTCGCGCGGAAGGCCGCGGCCGTTCGCGCGTACCTCCGATACCTGCGCCGACACGGCGTGATCACGACGGATCCCGGGCGCGGGCTGCGCACCCCCAAGGGCGAGGCGCGCCTGCCTCGGGTGCCCCGGCGCGACGAAGCCGCAGCGCTCCTCGCCGCGGCGGCTGCCCGACCGGGGGTGCTCGCCGCCGCGGGCGACGATCCCGGCACGCCGAGCGCGCTCGCCGTGGCCCGCCGCGATCTCGCGATCCTCGAGGTGCTCTACGGCGCGGGCTTGCGGGTGTCCGAGTGCTGTGGTCTGGTGCTCGACGACTGCCGTGGGCTCGCTTCCGCGGAGCCCCGGGCCGGTGGAGCCTTCGTGACGGTGCTCGGCAAGGGCGCGAAGGTCCGGCGCGTGCCGCTGGGCGAACCTGCCCGGTTGGCGCTCGCCGACTACTTGGTCGACGGGCGCCCCGTGCTCGCGGCACCCGGCTCCCCCGACGCCGTGTTCCTCAACCGCCGCGGCGGCGCGCTCGGCGCGCGCGACGTGCGGCGGGTGCTCGAAGGGTTCCCGCTCGCCGACGGTCGCCGACTCCACCCGCACGCGCTGCGCCACGCGTACGCCACGCACCTGCTCGAGGGCGGTGCCGACCTGCGCGTGGTGCAGGAGCTGCTCGGTCACGCGGACCTCGCGACCACCCAGATCTACACCCACCTCACCCGCGACCGTCTCCAGGCCGTGTACCAGGCTTCGCATCCCCGTGCCTGACGACGTGGGCACCGACGTCGTCGCGCGCCTCTGGCGCGAGTACAAGGCCGAGGCCGCGGGGGACGCGCGCGAGCGGCTGATCCTGCACTACTCGCCACTGGTGAAGTTCGTGGCGGGCCGGGTTGCGGCCGGGTTGCCCCAGAGCATCGAGCAGGCCGACCTCGTGAGCTACGGCATCTTCGGGCTCATCGACGCGATCGACAAGTTCGATCCGGACCGGGGCTTCAAGTTCGAGACCTACGCGATCTCCCGCATCAAGGGTGCGATCATCGACGAGCTGCGATCGATCGACTGGGTGCCCCGATCAGTGCGCGCCAAGGCCCGAGCGGTGGAGCGCGCGTACTCGAAGCTCGAGAACGAGCTCAAGCGCACGCCCGACGATCACGAGGTCGCGGCCGAGCTCGGGATGTCCGAGCCCGAGCTCGCGCAGGTGCTGTCGCAGGTCTCGTTCGTGGGTCTCGTCGCACTCGACGAGCTGCTCGCGGCTGGTGGGAGTGACCGCGGCGGCTCGTCCACCCTGGGCGACACCATCCCCGATCGTGCACACGATCCGGTCGAGGCGTTCGAGATCGACGAGATGAAGCACTTGTTGGCCGACGCCGTCAACCGCATGCCCGACCGCGAGCGACTCGTCCTGACGCTCTACTACTTCGAAGGGCTCACCCTCGCCGAGATCGGCGGGGTGCTCGGTGTCACCGAGAGCCGTGTGTGCCAGATCCACACCAAGGCGATCCTCCAGCTGCGTGGGCGCCTCGCGGATCCGCCGGGCTGACCGTTCAACCCTCTCCCGCGCACCCTTTCCCGCGGCTCGTCCTTCCGTTAGAGTTCACCCACTTCCCACGCCTTCCCCGGTTCGTTGCGCCCCTCACGGGCGCGGCCGAGGAGGTCGCCGGTGGGACGACCCTCACCAGCTCTCGCGCGCGCGGTCGCGCTCCTCGTGTGCGGGATGGCGTTCCTCGCGCTGCCTCCGCCTCATCGGGCGGTGGCCGCGCCCGACGGGTCTCCGTGGCGCCGGCCCGTCCCGGGCGCCGTGGTGCGCCCGTTCGTCGAGCCTGCACACGCCTACGCACCCGGCCACCGTGGCATCGACTTCGTGGCAGCGCCGGGTGCGAACGTGCTCGCCGCCGGACGCGGAACCGTCGCCTTCGCCGGCGACGTCGGTGGCTCGTTGCACGTCGTCGTCCTCCACCGCAGCGGGCTGCGCACGTCCTACTCGTTCCTCGCCGAGGTGCTCGTGGCGACGGGCGATCCCGTCGAGACGGGTGCCGTCATCGGTCGCTCGGGTGGCACCGACCCCGCAGGCATGCACGGCACCGGCGTGTTGCACTTCGGCCTCCGTGTCGGCGAGCGCTACGTGGATCCGCTCCAGCTCTTCCGACCGCGTGATCTGTCCGAGCTGGTTCGCCTCGTGCCGGTCGACGGCGACCCGGGTGTGGGCTCGTCATGGGCCCACCCCCCGGTCGACGAGCGGGCAGCGCTGCGCGCGGACCTCTCGGACCCGGCAGCCCGCGCCGAAGTCGGCGACGGCGTCGACGACGGGTGCGACTCGGGGATCCCCCTCGTCGGGTCCGCGGTCGATGCCGTCTGCGATGCGGGGAAGTGGTTGGCGAGCGGGACGCGCCAGGCGCTCCGGGCTGGCCTGAGCCTGCTCGAGGATGCCGGACGGAAGGGGCGCGCTCTCGCCCGTCGCCTCGGGCGAGAGGTGGAGGGCCTGCTCGACGAGCTCGGCCAGGTGGCGACCGCGGCTCGGCGACAGCTCCTCGACACCCCGATCGGCCGGGTTCTCGTGGATCTCGTCGAGATCGGAGAGCGGTTCCTCGACTGGACGCACCGGGAATGCGCACGAGACGCGCCGCCCGCGGACGGCGCCGGTGGGAGCGGTCACGCGGTCATGGCCGTGGCGGGCATCGGCAGCTCCTCGAGCGGTGCCGATCAGCGGAGCTTCGGTCTCGACGTCGCGGCGCTCGGCTACGAGGCCGACGAGGTCCACTGGTACTCGTACGCCGTCGACGGTGGCGCCTACACCGCGGCGGAGACCGAGCAGGACCTACGTCTCGCCGCGAAGCGCCTCGCCGAGCAGCTCCGAGCGATGGACGCCCGCGAGCCCGGACGGGAGATCGACCTCATCGCGCACTCGCAGGGCGGCATCGTGGTGGAGCAGTTCCTGCGCTTCGAGTACGACGCGTCCGACCCGACCTTCCCGCCGATCGGCACCGTCGTGACGCTCGCGTCGCCCCACCAGGGTGCACCCCTGGCCACCTCCCTCGGGGTGCTGCGTGAGCACCGGAAGACACGTCGAGCGGTCGACGTGCTCGACCGCGTGCTCCCCGGCCCCGACGCGGACGCGACCTCGGTCCGTCAGCTCGCCGAGGACTCGCCGTTCATGCAGCGGCTGCGTGCGGCTCCCATGCCCGAGCACATCGAGCTCACCACCGTGGGCGGCACCGACGACCTGATCGTGCCGGCCAACCGCATCCACGTGCCCGGCGCCACCGAGGTCGTCGTGGCGGTCGATGGCCTCAACGACCACTCGGCGATCCACCACGACGACCGCGCGCTGCAGGTCGTGCGCAGCGCGCTCGAAGGGCGCCCGCCGCCGTGCACGTCGTTCCTCGAGGGCGTGCGCGCCGCCGTGGAGCCCGTGCTCATCAGCCGGGTCGAGAGCGACCTCGGCGATTTCCTCACCACCTACCTGGAGGTCGGACGATGACCCGTTCCCACCGCAATCTCCGGTCGCCGCGGCTGCTCGTCGTCGGCGTGCTCGGCGTCCTCCTCGCCGGGGCGCTCGTGCTCTCCGTGGGCTCCTGGCTCCTGCGGGACCGCACCGATGCCGGGCCCCGAGGCACGCGCACGGTGTTCCGCGCGGGTCGCGACCTCGAAGGGCCCGACGCCGGGCTCGACTGGTGGGCGCCGGTGCACGGGGAGCCGCTCGGCGTCGCCACCGACGGCACCGACGTCGCGGCGGCGGCCCTCGACGAGGTGCGGCTCCTCGACGTCGCCACGGGGCGAGCCCGCTGGAAGGCATCGCTTCCCGGTGTGCGCCGCTACCGGCCGGCGGTCGCCGGCAACCGCGTGGCGGCGACGAGCGAGACGGAGCTCGTGCTGTTCGACCGGCGCGACGGCTCGCGGGTCGCGACCGCCCCGTTCGCGGGCCCGGGCCCCGCGGCGGTGCTCCCGATGAGCGGCCGGGGTCCACTGGTCGTCGCGGGGTCGGAGACCGGGGCGATCACCGCGCTCGACGCCGACACCGGAGCGCCCCGTTGGGCCGCGACCTACCCGGGCTCGGTCACCGTGGCGCCGCAGGCCGAGAGCGGTGTCGTGATCGCGAGCTGGCACGGGAGCGCGGGCGCGACGCTTCGCGCTCTCGACCCTGCCGACGGGACCGTGCGCTGGCAGGCAGCCGCCGGCCCTGTGGCCAGCGCGCCGGCCGTGGCGCCCGGTCTGGTGCTCTTCGCCGACGGGGTCGGAGTCCACAGTGCTGCGGTGCGGGCCCTCGATGCCCGGACCGGCCAGGAGCGCTGGCGAGCCGAGCTCGCGGGGTGGTTCGACGACGAGCTCGAGCCGGTCGTCGACGGGTCCCGGCTCTACATCTTCGACGGCATGGGCGCGGTGACCGCGCTCGACCTCGCCAGCGGCAAGGTGCAGTGGCGCGAGGAGACGGGGCGCCCCCTCGTCAGCGGCCGCCTCGTGCTCACGAAGGACGCCGTCGTGTTCCCGAGCTACGACGACGAGCTGATGGTGCTCGACCGGGCCACCGGCCGGCTGCGCTCTTCCGCGATCCAGTCGGGGGTTCCGGTGGACGTCGCGGCCGCGGACGGCCGCCTCGTCGTCGCCCTGCGCCTCGGCGCGCCGAGCCGGATCGAGGCCCAACCCGAGCCCTGACCTCCCCCCCGCCGGGTTGCGGCCCCGCGTCGGGTCGCCCCGCGACCAATGCCGGCGCCGAAACCGGTGGGGCTCGCCCGGGATCTCTGGGTGGGCGACCGGTACACTCGTCGGTCACCCGGGCTCCGAGCCCGGGAATTCGCACGCCCGCACTCCAAGGTCGCTCGGCCCTCGCTGGAGGGCTCCGGGTGCTCGCGGGCGGAAGGCCAACCGAGGAACCACTGGAGGACACGCGCGTGGCCGTCGTCACCATGAAGCAGCTGCTGGAGGCCGGAGTCCACTTCGGCCACCAGACCCGGCGCTGGAACCCGAAGATGCGCAGGTTCATCTTCGGTGAGCGCAACGGGATCTACATCATCGACCTGCAGCAGACCCTCGAGCGCATCGACACCGCGTACCGGTTCGTGCGCAAGACCACCTCCGAGGGCGGCACCGTCCTCTTCGTGGGCACCAAGAAGCAGGCGCAGGAGCCGGTGCGCAACCAGGCGCAGCGTTGCGGGATGCCGTACGTCAACTTCCGGTGGCTGGGCGGGATGCTCACCAACTTCCAAACGGTGCACGCCCGGGTGGCCAAGCTGCACGAGTTCGAGCGCGTGGTGAGCTCGGGCGAAGCCGACCAGATGATCAAGAAGGAAGGCCTGAAGCTGCGCCGTGAGCGCGACAAGCTCGAGCGCAACCTCGGCGGCATCCGCCGCCTCGAGAAGCTCCCCGATGTGGTCTTCGTGATCGACACGAAGAAGGAGCACATCGCGGTGACCGAGGCCAACCGCCTCGGGATCCCCGTGG
>BTUT01000105.1:0-8532 GCA_045862935.1 Acidimicrobiia bacterium | reverse complement strand
CGGCCGGTGGACCGCGACGCGCTCCACTGGTGGATGGTCGAGAAGGCGCTGCACTGGGGCGTCGGGTGCATGCTCCAGGGGCACACGCACCTGTCGGGAGCGGTGCGATCGGTCGAGCTCGCCGCCGTCGGCCGGCGGGTCGCCGAGCAGGAGTGGGACCTCCTGGAGCTCCTCGCGCCCGACGCGTGGCGCGCCGCGCTCGACGCTCCGCCGCCCGGCGCACTCCCCGACGACGCGTCCCGCTACGGGCGCCCGACGGCCCGCGAGCTCCTCGAGGCCGTGCGCGAGTTCCTCACCGAGACGGTGGGGAATGTCGAGGAGCCCGGCGTCGCGTACCACGCGCGCGTCGCGGCCCACGCGCTGGGCATCGTGGAGCGCGAGCTCGCCCAGCCCGCGCTCACGCGTACGGGTGACGACTGGGCCGCGCTCGCGCTCGCGGTCCGTGACCGTCTCGCCGTGGCGAACCCGGGGCACCTCGCCCGCTCACGTCCCTCACCGGACTGAGTGTCGCGCCGGGGCTCAGCCGACCGCGCGGAGCTCGAGGTGCAGCTCCTGGAGCCCCCGGATGATGCGGTTCGCCTTGTACTGGTAACGGCGTGCTCCGGGCGGGCCGTGGTGCGCCTCGGAGATGCGGATGTCGGTGGTGCGGTCGAGCAGGCGCTCGATCGCCACGCGCGCCTCCGTCCGGGCCAGCGGCGCGCCGACACAGGTGTGCACGCCGTGGCCGAACGCCAGGTGCTGGCGCGCGTTGGATCGGTCGATGCGCAGCTCGTGCGGGCACTCGAAGCGGCGCGGATCGCGATTCGCTGCCCCGAGGACCACGAGCGCGCTCGTGCCCGCACCCAGCTCGACGTCGCCCACGGTCGACGGCACCCGTGAGAGACGGAAGGTGCTCTTGAGGGGCGTGCTCAGGCGGAGCACCTCCTCGATGAAGCCCGGGATCAGTGCTCGGTCGGCGCGCAGCCGCCGCGCGACGTCCGGGTCCTCGGCGATGGTGCGCAACGCCGCGCTCAGCAGGTGGACGGTGGTCTCCTGCCCCGCGCCGAAGAGGTTCGCGGCGATGATCACGACGTCGTGCACGGGCGGCAGCGTGCCGTCGGGGAACGTCGCGGTGGCGAGCAGCGAGAGGACGTCGTCACGAGGCTCCTCGCGCCGCTCGACCACGTACCGCTCGAACGGCTCGTGCATCCACGCGAACGGGCTGGCGACGAGGTGATCGACCCCGCCGGTCGTCTCGTAGGCGGCGCGCTTCTTCGCGGTCATCTGGTCGCGGAACATCGTGCGGTCCTCGTCGGGAACCCCGAGGAGGTCGGCGATGATCACCGCGGTGAACGGCCGCGCGAACTCGTCGACGAAGTCGCACCGATCCCGGTCGAGGACCTCGTCGAGCTGGACGTCGGCCCACCGCCACATGAAGGCCTCGTTCTCCGCGAGCCGCTTCGGGGTGATGAGGCGCAGCAGCAGACCCCGGTGCGCGGTGTGGCGCGGCGGGTCCATGGTGGGGAGCTCCTCGCTGAAGAGCAGCTCGTGGCGGTGGGCCTCGATGAGATCCGTCACGTCGTCGCCGACCAGGGGGACGGGGAACGGCTCGATGCCCGACACGGCGTTGCACGACGACCAGGTCGCGTGGTCGTGCAGCACGCCGATCGCCTCGTCGTAGCCGGTGACCAGCACGACGTCGTGATGCGGCTCGCGCCACACCGGTCCGTGCTCGCGGGCGTGCTCCCAGTACGCGAGCGGGTCGGCGATCACCTCCGGGTCGGTGAAGGAGTCGATGTCGTCGAAGCCGGACACCCCACCCCCCCTTTGCGTCCGGGCGCGCACCCACAGGTCGCGACGCTCGCCGCGCACGCTATCGCCGGGTTACGGTTCGCGCGTGAGCGCCGACCTGCGCGGACGTGTGGCGCTCGTCACCGGGGGGAACGGAGGTCTCGGTCAGGCGACCGCGATCGCGCTCGCCTCGATGGGTGCCCACGTGGTGATCGCCTGTCGTGACCCGGCACGCGGCGCAGCGGCCGGGGAGGAGATCCGGGCCCGGAGCGGCCGCGACGCGGTGGACGTCGTGCCCCTCGACCTCGCCCGGTTCGACTCCGTGCGGGCATGCGCCGGCACGGTCACCGATGCGTACGGCGCCCTCGACGTGCTCGTCAACAACGCGGGGCTCGTGCTCCGGAACCGTCAGGAGACCGTGGACGGCTTCGAGGCGACCTTCCAGATCAACCACCTGAGTCCGTTCCTGCTGACCGGGCTGTTGCGCGACCCGCTCGTGGCGGCGGGCAGCGCGCGGGTGGTGAACGTCGCTTCCGTGGCCCACCGGTCGGCACGACGAGGCCTCGACTTCACGGACCTGCAGTCGACGCGGCGGTACCGGCCGTACCGGGCGTACGCCCGCTCGAAGCTCGCCAACGTCCTGTTCACCCGCGAGCTGGCCCGCCGCTGGGCGGGGTTGGGGGTGACCGTGAACGCGGTGAACCCGGGCTGGGTGGGGAGCCGCTTCGGGCTCGACGGCGACCTCGGCCCCATCGCGTCTGCTCTCGTGGGGCTCGGACGCCCGTTCGCGCGGTCGCCGAGGAAGGGCGCGCGCACGCAGGTGCATCTCGCCTCGGCCCCGGAGGTCGACGGGATGACGGGCGGGTACTGGGCCAACGCGGCGCCCGGCACGCCGAGCCGGGCCGCGCGCGACGACGCCGCGGCCGCCCGGCTGTGGGAGATCAGCGAGGCGCTCGTCGGCGCCCCCTGATCGGCGACGCGTCACCGGGGCCACGCCGGCACCGCCGGTTCGCCATCGACCCAGCGGGTACGGTGCGGCTCGTGCGCGCCGCGATCTTCGTCGAACAGGGCCACGACCTCTCCCTCGAGGAGGTCACACCGTTGCCGGCCGGGCCGAGAGACGTGGTCGTGAGGCTCCACGCCAGTGGCGTGTGCCACTCCGATCAGGCGGTGATCGACCGCATGCCGAGCGGCATGTTCATGGTGCTCGGGCACGAGGCCTGTGGTGAGGTCGAGTGGGTCGGCTCCGAGGTGTCGCGGGTGGAGCCCGGGCAACGGGTGATCGTCTCGCTCACGCCGGTGTGCGGGACGTGCTGGTTCTGCGCGCGCCAGGAGACCCATCTCTGCGAGCGCGGGCCGGAGGTGATCGCGCGCGCCCGCGTGACGCGGGCCGACGGTTCGACGGCCAACGCGATGAGCGGCGTCGGCAGCTTCGCGGAGGCGATGACGGTCGACGAAGCGTCGTGCATCCCGGTGCACACCGACCTCCCTGCCGACCAGCTGGCGCTCATCGGCTGCGGCTTCACCACCGGCTTCGGTGCGGCCGTGAACACGGCCGGGGTCGGTCCGGGCGCGACCGTCGCGGTGATCGGCTGCGGCGGCGTGGGCACCTCGGTCATCCAGGGCGCGCGGGTGAGCGGGGCCTCACGGATCATCGCGGTCGACCCGCTCGCGTTGAAGCGCGAGGCGGCCGTCCGGTTCGGCGCGACCGACGCCCTCGACCCGGGCGTGGCCGACGCCGTCGAGCAGGTCAAGGCGCTCACCGGCGGGCGGGGCGTGGACTTCGCGTTCGAGGTGGTGGGGGTCGAGGCGCTGCAGGCCCAGGCCCTGGCCATGACCCGACGGGGCGGCACCACGGTGCTCGTCGGGGTCGCGGGTCGCGGGGCCACCCTCGCCCTGCCCACCCTGGCGATGGTGATGGAGGACCGCACCGTGAAGGGGAGCTACTACGGCTCCGCCCGCGTGGCTCGGGACTTCCCACGCTTCATCGAGCTGATCGAGACGGGCCGGGTCGACCTCGGCGGCATGGTCACGAAGCAGTTCGCACTCGGCGACGTCAACCGGGCGCTCGCGTCGATGCAGGCCGGCGAGGTCGTGCGCGGCGTGCTCACGATGCAGTAGGCGCGCGGCGGCCGCTGGCGGTGCTGGCGGTCGGCGGCGTGGGCTGGGACAATCCGGGATCCGCATCGCGGGTCGAGGCGTGAGAGGAGATCAGCATGCGCGCGGAGGACATGATCCTGGTCAGCATCGACGACCACTCGATCGAGCCGGGGGACATGTACGCCAACCACGTCCCGGCGAAGTGGGCCGCGGAGGTTCCCAGGGTGGAGCGCAACGCCCAGGGGGTCGACGAGTGGGTGTTCCAGGGTCAACGGGTCTCCACGCCGTTCGGCATGGCGGCCACCGTGGGCTGGCCACGCGACGAGTGGGGCTTCAACCCCGGCGCCTTCTCCGAGCTGCGGCCCGGGTGCTTCGACGTGCACGAGCGTGTGCGCGACATGAACGTCAACGGCGTGCTCGCCTCGATGTGCTTCCCGACCATGGCCGGCTTCAACGCCCGCACGTTCGTGGAGGCGGGCGACAAGGAGCTCTCGCTCGTGATGCTCCGTGCCTACAACGACTGGCACATCGACGAGTGGTGCGGCGCGTACCCGGGGCGGTTCATCCCCCTCGGCATCGTCCCGATGTGGGACGTCGACCTCGCCGTGCAGGAGATCCGGCGGATCGCGGCGAAGGGCTGCCGGGCGATCAGCTTCCTCGAGGCCCCCCACTCCCAGGGCTGGCCCAGCTTCCTCTCGGGGGCGTGGGACCCGATGCTGCAGGCCCTCGTGGACGAGCGCATGGTGCTCTGCCTGCACATCGGCGCCGCGTGGGATCTCATCACGCTCGCTCCCGAGGCGCGTGAGGACCACATGATCATCGTCCCGTCGCAGGTCACGATGCTCACCGCCACCGACCTGCTCTTCGGGCCGACGCTGCGCCGGTTCCCCGAGCTGCGGGTCGCGCTCTCCGAGGGCGGCATCGGTTGGATCCCATTCTACCTCGACCGGGTCGACCGTCACTACCAGAACCAGACCTGGATCGACAACGACTTCGGCGGCCGGCTCCCGTCGGACGTGTTCCGCGACCAGATCCTGGCCTGCTTCATCACCGATCCGTCCGGCTTGAAGATGCGCAACGAGATCGGCATCGACGTCATCGCGTGGGAGTGCGACTACCCGCACACCGACACCACCTGGCCCGAGTCGCCGGAGCACCTGTGGAGAGAGCTCGAGGGCGCGGGGTGCCGCGACGACGAGATCCACCGGATCACCTGGGAGAACGCGTGCCGGTTCTTCGAGTGGGATCCGTTCGCGCACACCTCGAAGGAGCAGGCCACCGTCGGTGCGCGGCGCGCGCTCGCGCAGGACGTCGACACGACCCGCATGCCCCGTGAGGAGTGGCGCAAGCGCAACGAAGCGGCGGGCATCGGCGTCTTCGGTTGAGCCCTGCGCCGATCCGTCTCGACGGCCAGGTCGCGATCGTCACGGGTGCGGGGCACGGGCTGGGCCGCTCCTATGCGGTCGCGCTCGCGGCGCGTGGTGCCCGCGTGGTGTGCAACGACGTCGCGGGCGAGCGCGCGCACGAGGCTGCACGGGAGATCGTCGCCGCGGGCGGGCAGGCGGTGGCGGAGACGTCCTCGGTCGCGACGGCGGACGGTGGTGCGGCGATCGTGGAGGCCGCGCTCCGTGCGTTCGGGTCGGTGCAGATCCTGGTGAGCAACGCCGGCCAGCTCCGCAACGCCGCCTTCGACGAGATGGCGGTCGACGACTGGCGCCAGGTCATCGACACGCACCTCTCCGGTGCGTTCTACGTCACGCAGCCCGCCTACCGGCACATGCGCACCGCCGGGTACGGACGCATCGTGTTCGCCTCGTCGAGCGCCGGGCTGTTCGGCAGTCCCTGGCAGGCGAACTACGGAGCGGCGAAGGCCGGGCTCGTCGGGCTGTGCAACGTGGTCGCGCTCGAAGGGGCGGCCCACGGGATCGTCGCCAACTCGATCCTGCCCATGGCGTTCACCGGGATCGGCGAGGGCGGGCCGCCCGCGTACGCGCCCGAGCAGATGCAGGCCACGATGGACGCGCTCGGGCCGTTGATCCCCCGGATGACCGTCGAGCAGTGCGCGCCGCTCGTGGTCTACCTCGCGAGCGCACGCTGCACCGAGAGCGGCCGGGTCCTCTCGGTGGGCTGCGGGCACGTCGGGCACGCGTTCGTCGGCGCGGCCCGGCCGTGGTTCGCGCCCGGACCGGACGTCATGACGCCCGAGGACGTCGAGGCGATCCTCGCGGTCGCGTGCGACCGCACCGCCTACGAGGTGCCCGAGTCGATGAACGACCACAGCCGCTTCCTCGCGCGCCACCTTCCCGAGTAGTCCCCGACGTGCGTCCCACACCCGCGTCTTCGTGCTCCTGGGACGCACCGACGTCGGTGTGGTGGGTAGCCTCCGGCAGCGGATGGCCACGCTGACGATGCGGACGGGTGGGACGTGCGGTTGACGCCGAGCGAGGACCTCGAGTTCTTCCGCGCGACCACGGCGCGGTTCCTCGCCGACCAGGTGCCCCCGGTGGCGTTGCGGGCGCTGCGCGACGATCCCTCCGGGCTTCCCCCCGACTACTGGCGCCGCGGCGCCGAGCTGGGCTGGACCTCGCTGCTGGTCCCGGAGGAGCACGGGGGTGGGAGCATCAGCGGCGCCGGGCTCGTGGACCTCGGGGTCGTGGCGTACGAGATCGGCCACCACGCGGCGCCGGGCCCGCTCGTGACGACGAACGTCGTGGCGTCCGCCTTGAGCGACGCCGGCGACGACGCGTCCGCCGCACTGGTCGGAGACCTGGTGGCCGGGACCGCCATCGCGTCCTGGTGCTACGGCGAGCCGCCCCCGGGTGACCGGCTCGGGGACGTGGCCCTGGACGTGCGGGCCGACGCCGGCGACCTCGTCCTGAACGGGGTGAAGCGCCCCGTCGAAGCCGCCGCGCAGGCCGACCGCTTCCTCGTGACCGGTCGGACCGGCGAGGGTCTCACCCAGGTCGTCGTCCCGGCCGACGCTCCGGGGGTGTCGATCGCCCCGATGCAGTCGGTCGACCTCACGCGCCGGTTCGGGGTGGTGACCTTCGACGACGTGCGCGTGCCGGTCGACGCCGCGGTCGGCGAGATCGGCGGGGCGGACGAGCAGGTCGAGCGCCAGGTGCAGATCGCCATCACCCTGCTCAGCGCGGAGGCGGTGGGCGCGATGCAGCGCGCCTTCGACATGACGGTGGAGTGGGCGTTCGAGCGCTACTCGTTCGGCCGCCCGCTCGCGTCGTACCAGGAGCTGAAGCACCGGTTCGCCGACATGAAGTCGTGGCTGGAGGGCAGCCACGCGATCACCGACGCCGCGCTCGAGGCGGTCGCGGCCGGCGCGCCCGACGCGGCGGAGCTCGCGAGCGCGGCGAAGGCCTTCACCGGCGAGTACGGCACCGAGCTCGTGCAGGACTGCGTGCAGATCCACGGAGGTATCGGCGTCACCTTCGACCACGACATCCACCTCGCGCTGCGCCGGGTCACGCTGAATCGGTCGTTGCTCGGCACCCCGATCGATCACCATCTCCGGCTGGCCGGTCTCGTCGAGCAGCGGACGGTGCTCCGATGAGCCCTCACGCTCCGGAGACCTCCCGGGAGGACGGCCTGGACGCCGACGTGGAGGATCTCGACGATTTCCGTGAGCGCGCCCGCGAGTGGATCAAGGGCAACCTCCGCCCGATCCCACCCGATCGCCCGCCGGCGTACGTGCTGCCCGACGTCCCCGACGACGAGGAGCTCGCCGCGGTGGGGCGCGACCGCGAGCTCCAGCGCATGCTCTTCGACGCGGGGCTGGCCGGGATCTGCGTGCCCCGCCGCTACGGCGGACAGGGGCTCACGTACGCCCACCAACAGGTTCTCAACCAGGAGATCACCGGGTTCGAGTGGCCGGTGCACCTCCAGTCGCCCACGATGTCGCCGTGCATGGCGGTGCTGCTCGACTTCGGCACCGAGGAGCAGAAGCTGGCCCACGTCCCGGCGATCCTCAAGGGCGAGGAGATCTGGATCCAGTTCCTCTCGGAGCCCAGTGGTGGGTCCGACGTGGCAGGCGCGCTCACGAGCGCGGTTCGCGACGGCGACGAGTGGGTGCTGAACGGATCGAAGATCTGGTCGACCGGCGCGTGGTGGTCGGACTGGGCGATGTGCCTCGCCCGCACCAACTGGGACGTGCCCAAGCACCGCGGCCTGTCGGTGTTCATGTTCCCGATCGACCAGCCGGAGGTGGAGATCCACCGCATCGAGATGCTGAACGGGAACCGGGAGTTCTGTCAGGAGTTCATGACCGACCTGCGGGTCCCCGATCGTGATCGCATCGGTGACGTCGATCAGGGCTGGACCGTCGGCACCGGCTGGATGTTCCACGAGCGCATGGCGATGGGCCACAACTCGCCGTACATGACGGCGCCGCGGGGGAGCGGTCACGGCGTCACCGAGGCGGGCAAGCTCGTGGCCATCGCCCACGCGGCCGGCCGGCTCGACGACCCGGTGGCGCGCGGCCTCATCGGTGAGGGCCAGATGCTCAGCCTCGTCGCGGGGCAGCTCCTGCGCCGGGTGGGCGACGGGGTGGCCTCGGGGCGCATGTCCGACCAGGCGGCGTCGATCGGGCGACTCTTCACGGGCGTGCTGGTCACCCGCATGTTGACGCTGGGCTACGAGGTGGCGGGCAGC
>BTUT01000104.1:0-8580 GCA_045862935.1 Acidimicrobiia bacterium | reverse complement strand
GCCGTCCCGGGCTGGGAGCGCTTCGCCGATCTGGCGGACGCGTCCGTGCCCGTGACCAGCCACGTCGCGGCCCGTGCGGACGACGTGCACCGCCTCATGTACACGTCGGGCACCACCGGCCGGCCGAAGGGCGTGATGATCACCCACGCCAACCTCGCATGGAAGAACGCCGCCCACGTCGCCGAGCTGGGGTTCACCGCGGCCGACGTCGGCTTGGCGTGCGGGCCGCTGTACCACGTGGGCGCGCTCGACCTCGTCACGACGTCGATGATCGCGGTGGGCGCCACGACCGTGATCCACCGCACGTTCGACGCGGCGCGCGTGGTCGACGACATCGAGCGGCTCGGCATCACCGCGATCTGGGCCGCACCGGCGATGGTGCGAGGGATCCTCGACGTCCCCGGCGTCGAGCGGCGCGACCTCTCGTCGGTCCGGATCCTCGTCGCCGGTGGCGAGAAGATGCCCATCCCGTTCATCGAGCGGTTGCGGACCACGTTCCCGTCGTGCTGGTTCGCGGACGCGTACGGGCTGACCGAGACCGTCTCGGGCGACACGTTCCTCGACCGTGAGAGCACGATCACCAAGCTCGGCAGCGTGGGACGGCCGTGTCCGTACCTCGAGGTCGATCTCTGGGACGAGCACGGCCGGTCGGTGCCCGCCGGCGAGCAGGGTGAGATCGTGCTGCGCGGGCCGAAGGTGTTCCCCGGCTACTGGCGTGACCCGGAGGCCACCGCGACGGCGTTCGCGGGCGGTTGGTTCCACACCGGCGACGTCGGCGTGCGCGACGACGACGGCTACCTCTTCGTCGTCGACCGGCTCAAGGACCTCATCATCTCGGGGGGTGAGAACATCGCGAGCTCCGAGGTCGAGCGTGTGCTGTACGAGCACGAGGCGGTCCTCGAGGTCGCAGTGGTCGGACGGCCCGACGAGCGGTGGGGCGAGGTGCCGGTCGCGTTCGTGGTGCTGCAGCAGGACGCGACCGTGACCCCGGAGGAGCTGGTCGATCACTGTCGTGGCCAGCTCGCGAAGTTCAAGGTCCCCCAGGCGGTCGTCCTCGTCGACGAGCTGCCGCGCAACCCCTCGGGCAAGGTGCTCAAGCGCGAGCTGCGCACGCGCGCGACCTGAGCGCGACCGGTCTTCCCGGGGTCGCGCCGGCGTTGCTCAGCGTTGGTGCGCGGTGAACTGGGCCGACCACGCCAGGAGGTCCGCGGGGACCGTGTAGGCGGTCTCGTCGTTGATCGCGTCCCAGTGCACCGCGACGTCCTCGATCGTGGGCCGGTGGCCGGACGGGTCGGTGTGGAGGTGACCCGGGGTCGACCCGATGAAGAGTCGAGCGAAGCGGCCGGCACCCGCGGTGTAGATCTCGCCGGTGACGGTGCACGACTCGTGGGCCAGGAAGCCGACCATGGGCGCGGCGAGCTCGGGTGCCATGCGGCTGGCCATCGGGTCGTCGGGGGCGGGCTCGTCGCCGGTGCCCGCCATGCGCGTGAACGCGGCGGGGGCGATGCAGTTCACCGCGATCCCGGCCGCGGCTCCGGCGGTCGCGAGGCTGCGCATCATCCCCACCACGGCACCCTTGGCGGTGGCGTAGGCGAGGTTCGCGGGGTTGCCGAGCATCCCGGTGGACGTGGTCATCACGACGCGTCCGTAGCCCTGCGCGACGAGATGGGGCCACGCCGCCCGGGTGGTGAGGAAGGAGCCCATCACGTGCACCGCGAGGTGGGCGGCGAGCGCTCGGTCGTCGACGTCGGGCATCCCCGCCCAGCGCATGATCCCCGCGTTGTTCACGATCGCGTCGACGCGGCCGTACTCGGCGAGCGCAGTTGCGACGAGCGCGTCGGCATCCTCGGGCTGCGACACGTCGTGTGCGCTGGGGATCGCCCGGCCCCCCGCCGCCGTGATCTCGGCGGCGACCGCGGCGGCGGGGCCGCCGTCGCTGCCGGTCCCGCCCATCGAGGAGCCGAGGTCGTTCACCACCACCGCCGCGCCCCGCTCCGCCAGCAGGAGCGCGTAGGCCCGCCCGAGGCCCCGTCCCGCACCGGTGACGACCGCCACGCGCCCGTCGAAGCGAAGCTCGTCCATGGCTCCCGTCCGCACCGTCCCCGGGCTCGCGCCGCGATTCTGTACCGACCAGTCAACCTACACTCGCGCCGTGCCCGCCGTCCGTTGTGAACCCGAGGAGCAGGTCGCGGTCATCACGCTCGACCGCCCGGAGGCCCGCAACGCGGTGAACCGGGAGATGGCGCTCGGGATCGAGGCCGCCGTCGACCGCCTGGAGGCGGATCCCGACCTCCGGGTGGGCGTGCTGTGCGCGAACACCGCGGAGCAGGCCAAGGCGGTGTTCTGTGCCGGCGCGGACCTGAAGGTGGTGCGCGAGACAGGTTCGGCTGCGGCGCTCGACACCGATCGCGGCGGGTTCGCGGGGTTCGTGTTCCGCGAGCGCACGAAGCCGATCGTGGCCGCGGTCGACGGCCTCGCCACCGCGGGAGGGCTCGAGATCGTCCTCGCGTGCGACGTGGTCGTCGCCAGCACGCGTGCGTCCTTCGGGTTGGCCGAGGTGCGCCACAACCTCGTCGCCGCGGCCGGCGGTCTCTACCGGCTGCCGCGCGCCATCGGGCGCGCCGCCGCGATGGACGCGATCCTCACCGGTGAGCCCATCGAGGCGCGGCGGGCCTACGACCTCGGGCTGGTGAGCCGGCTCGTGGAGCCGGGCGCGGCGTTGGCGGAGGCGATGCGCGTCGCGCGGGCGATCGTCGCGGCCGCACCCCTCGCGGTGCACGCCAGCCGGCGGGCGGTGCTCATGGCCACGTCGGAGCCCGACGACGTCCTGCGCGCGACGACCCGGAGCATGCTCGACGCGCTGTTCGAGACCGACGACACCGCGGAGGGCCTGCGAGCCTTCGCCGAGAAGCGCGCCCCGCAGTGGCAGGGCCGCTGATGAGCACCGGGGCCGAGACGAGCCGCGCCGCTCGGCGCAGCGAGAAGTGGCGGGCGCGGCGCGACGAGATCATCGACACGTCCGCGCAGGTCTTCGCGCGCCAGGGCTACCACGCGACCGGGATCGCCGAGCTGTGCGAGGTGAACGGGTTCGGCAAGGGCGCGTTCTACTACTACATCGGCTCGAAGGAGGAGCTCCTCGGCGCGATCCACGACCGGGTGATGGACGAGGTGATGGCCGGCGCGGATCGTGTGGCCGGCGCCGGCGGTGCACCCTCGACGCAGCTCGCGAGGCTGGGCGCCGAGCTGCTCGACGTCATCCACCGCTACCCCGCCCACGTGTGGGTCTTCCTCCACGAGTTCCGCGCGCTCCCCGGTGAGCGCGCGGAGCAGTTCCGTGTGCGGCGGCGGGAGTACGAGCGCCGGGTGGAGGCGGTGTTGCGCGCGGGGATCGACGCGGGGGAGCTCCGCGACGTCGACGTCTGGCTCACCGCCCGCGCCTGGCTCGGCATGCACAACTACACGTACCTGTGGTTGCGCTCGGGTGGCCGGGTCTCGGCGCGCGACGTCGCGCAGCCGTTCGCGGAGATCTTCCTCCGCGGGATCGGCCGCGGAGATGCCCGCGACCCCGTGGGATCGACCTAGGCGCCGGCTCGCACGCTCTCGGGGGTGAAGCCCAGGATCCCGCCGAGGGTGCCACCGAGGATCGCGGCCCGCTCGTCGTCGGGCACCCCGGCGAACTGCTGCGCGATCAGCTCGCGGCTCCCGCGGAAGGTGCCCTCGGCGTGGGGGTAGTCGTTGCCCCACACGATCGTCGAGAGCCCCGTGACGTGGCGGCACGCGACGGCCACCGGGTCGTCCTGGAACTGGACGTGGAACTGGCGCGCCACGTACTCGCTCGGCGTGAGCGGGTAGGGCCACTTGTCGTTGAGCTTGAACAGCTGTGCCATCGTCGGCTGGTCGTGCTCGGGGCGGCTGTCGTCCCAGTACCCGATCCACCAGTCGGCGTCCTGGCCGATCCCGGTGACCCAGCACTTGTCCATCGCCCCCACGAGCGACGCGAGCCAGTTGGCGTTGAACTCGATGAGCGAGAAGTGCAGCTCCGGGTACCGCTCGGCGACGCCGCCGCCGATGAGCTCGCAGATGAGCTGCTGGGGGACGATCGAGGAGTAGACCGCCTGGGTGATCATCCGCTTCGCGGCGGACTTCCCGGTCATGGGCTGGTTGACCATCGCGGCCGACTCCATGACCACCTTCAGGGTGGTGGACTCCGGGTCGTTCACCTTCACGCCGCCGGTCTGGGTGTGGAAGAACGGCTGCAGCCCGTTGGCGCGGATCGCGTCCCACACCGGGTCGAGGTCGCGGGAGAAGTACGGCTTGGGCGGCGTGGACGGCAGCAGCACGGCACGGAAGCCGGCGGCGGCGACCCGCTCGATCTCGGAGACGGCGTCGGGGACGTCGGTGATCGGCACCGGGGCGGCCGGCGCGATCCGTGAGAAGTACGGCGAGAACCGCTCGATGACGTAGTCGTTGTAGACGCGCGCGTGCGCCATCGAGAGCTCGTGGTCGTCGGAGTAGAGGCCGAAGAGCGACAGGTTCGGGTACATCACCGTGGCGTCGACGCCGTCGAGGTCCATGTCCTCGAGGATGATCTCGGGATCGCCCTCGGGCATGCGGCCGCCGGTCTGGCGGTAGCGCGACACGGTCCAGCCCTCGAACCCCGAGGTGTGCAGGCGCCGGAAGATCCGGGCGCCGCCTTCCACGAACGGCTCGATCTCGAAGTCCTCCTCCCACACCGCACGGTCGCGCAGGTGCTTCGGGAGGCGGGTCTTGAACAGGTCGGTGGGCTCGAGGATGTGGCTGTCGCCCGAGACGATGAAGTCCGGTTCCGCCATGGTGGGAGACCCTCCTCCGCGCACGCGGCGCGCGCGGCTGGCGCGCGATATTGTACCGAACGGTACACGTTTGGGCCCGGCCCGACAAGGTCCGGCGAGGCGGCCCTGTGGCCGGCGGGGGGCCGAGGCCCGGGGCCGAGGTGCGGCGACTCGCCCGGGGGCGGGGTGCCCGGTGGGAAGGGGGACAGCGTGGTGGGGAAGCGGTGGACACGGCGACCCGCGGGCTCGACGTGGGGCGACTTCGGCGACGACGACGAGCTCGGGCGCATCAACCTCATCACCCCGGAGAAGGTGCTCCAGGGCGTGGCCGAGGTGCAGGCCGGGATCAGCTTCTGCTTGAGCCTCCCGCTCGACTATCCGGGCGGAACCGCGCTGAACCAGCGGCGCTACCCGCCCCGTCTCGCTCCGACCGAGGACATGGACGGCAACCCCGAGACCTTCTTCAACGTCCTCATGCGCGACATGCGAGAGGGCGACGACCGCTTCGTGGATGTCTGGGCGGACGACGCGGTGACCCTGTGGCTCCAGTACTCGACGCAGTGGGACTCGCTCGCCCACGTCGGCGCCGAGTTCGACGCCGACGGCGACGGTGTCGCCGAGCCCGTCTACTACAACGGCTACCGCGCCGGCACCGACCTCGTGGGCCCGTCGACCGACGCACGGGGCGACGGCGGGCGGCACGCGTGCTTCGCGCACCATCTCGGTCTCGAGCACATGGCCTTCCACGGTGTGCAGGGGCGCGGCGTGCTCGTGGACCTCGCGCACCACCTGGGTCACGAGTGGCGCGGGTGCAACCGCGGGATGCTCGAGGAGATCATGGCGGCCGACAACGTGGTGGTGGAGCCCGGCGACATGCTGCTGATCCACACCGGGTTCGCGACCAGGGTCCTCGAGTGGAACCGCGACCCGGATCCGGTGGAGATCCACCGCATGTGCAGCTACCTCGACGCGCGCGACGAGTCGCTGCTGGAGTGGATCGCCGAGTCGCAGATCGCCGCGCTCGTGGCCGACAACTACGCGGTGGAGGGGATGGTGGGGCGCGGCCCCGACCCACGCCTGCACACGCTGCTCCCGATCCACCACCTGTGCCTGTTCCGGCTCGGCGTCCCGCTCGGGGAGCTGTGGTACCTCCACGAGCTCGCCGCGTGGTTGCGCGAGCACGGTCGCAGCCGGTTCCTGCTCACGGCACCACCCCTGCGCCTGCCCGGCGCGGTCGGCTGCCCGGTCACCCCGATCGCGACAGTCTGAACGCCCGGTAGTCGTCGGCCCGCACCGCCGCGAACGTCGAGAACAACTTCAGGCGACCGCCCGCGTTCAGGAGGTACCGCCGCGGCTTCCCGGGGATGTTCGTGCCGTAGTACTGGCTGACCTCCGACCCGCCGAAGAGCGTCGCGCCCGCGAGCCGGTCGACCATCGCGGTCCAGTCGTCCTCCGCCGCGGGGTCGACCTCGATCGTGTCGCATCCTCGTTCACGTGCGTGCAGGAGCAGCTCGGTGACGAAGTCGACCTGGTCGCCGTTGTAGCGCGGGTTGTTGCCGGCCGCCGCGTGGGGACCGCCGGGGAAGAACAGGTTCGGGAAGCCCGCGGTCTGGAGGCCGAGGAAGGTCGTGGGTCCGTCGGCCCAGTGATCGGCGAGCGCGACGCCCTCGCGGCCGTGGATGTCCATGCGCGTGAGCGCGCCCGTGCCGAAGTCGAAGCCGGTCGCCCACACGATGACGTCGAACGCGCGCTCGCCGTCGGTGGTCTCGATGCCGGCCTCGGTGATGCGGACCATCGGTGTCTCGCGCAGGTCGACGAGGGAGACGTTGGGACGGTTGAACGCCTCGAAGTAGCCCACGACGAACGGGGGGCGCTTCTCGCCGAAGAGATGGTCGGTCGGGATGAGGCGCTCGGCCGTGGCGGGGTCCTCCACGATGGTGCGGATCTTCTCCGCGATGAACGCGCACCATTGCTTGTTCGCGTCGCGGTCGAGCATGAGGTCGGTGTAGTTGCTACCGAGCTTCGCGAAGCCGGGGCTGGCCCACATCTTCTCGAAGAACGCCCGGCGCTCCGGCTCGGTGTCGTCGAACGTGGCCCGCTCGCACGGCTCGTGCAGGAACCCGGCCACGGACGTGTCGAGGATCTCGCGCATCGACTCGAAGTCCGCGCGGAGACGGGCCTGCTCGTCGGGCGTGATCGGTCGGTTGTTGAGCGGGGTGCACCAGGTGGGGGTGCGCTGGAAGAGGGTCACCGACGCGACCTCGTCGGCGATGACCGGCAGGATCTGGACGCCGCTCGACCCCGTCCCGACGATCGCGACCCGCTTGCCGGCGAGGTCCACCGGCGTCGTGGGCCAGGCTCCGGTGTGGTGCTGCTCACCCGCGAAGGACTCGCGGCCGGGGACGTCGGGGATGTAGGGCACCGAGAGCACGCCGGTTGCGGCGACGAGGTAGCGCGCGCGGCGGCGGGTGCCGTCGTCGGTGGTGACCAGCCACGTCCCGGTGGTCGCGTCGTAGTGCGCGGACGTCACGCGCGTGCCCAGCCGGATGTGGCGACGCAGGTCGAAGCGGTCGACGACGTGGTTGACGTAGCGCTCGATCGCCGGCTGGTCGGCGAAGTGCTCGTCCCACACCCACTCGTCGAAGAGCTCCCGCGAGAAGAGGTACGCGTAGGTGTAGCTCTCGGAGTCGAACCGGCACCCGGGGTAGCGGTTCCAGAACCAGGTGCCCCCGACGCCGTCGCCTGCGTCGACCAGCTCCACGGAGAACCCCGCCTCGCGCGCCCAGTAGAGCTGGTAGATGCCGGTGATGCCGGCACCGACGATCAGAACGTCGACCTCGACGTCGACGTCGGTCGCCGGGCCGGCGGGGGACGCGGTGGCTTCCATCGGGCTCCCTTTTTGTACCGACCGGTTAGTCTAATCGAACGCGCCGAGAACGCCCGTGGCCGAGAGCTCCACGGCGATCGTCGGAGAGGAGGTCTGATGGCCCGCCCGGTGCCGTACGCGATCGATCTGCCCGACCGCATCCCGAAGGAGCGCTACTACGACGCCGGCTTCTACGCGCTGGAGGGCGAGCAGCTCTGGTCGCGCACGTGGCAGATGGCGTGCCGGCTCGAGGAGATCCCGGCGCCGCGCGACTGGGTGGAGTACGAGATCCTCGACCAGTCGGTGGTCGTCGTGCGCACCGACGACCAAGAGGTGCACGCGTTCCAGAACGCGTGCCGCCACCGGGGCATGAAGCTCGTCGAGGGCCGGGGCAGCTGCCCGCGCGGCTTCACCTGCTCGTTCCACGGGTGGTGCTACGCGCCCGACGGCACCAACACCGCAGTCACGCAGCGCCGCGGCTTCGCCGAGCACAACCTCGACCCCGATGATCTCGACCTCGTCCCGGTGCGGTGCGAGGTCTGGGGAGGGTGTGCGTGGATCAACCTCGACCCCGACGCACCCCCCTTGCGTGCATCGCTCGAACCGGCCGCGAGCATGCTCGACGCGTGGAAGGTGGAGTCGCTCTCCACCGAGTGGTGGTACGCGGCGCGGCTTCCGGTCAACTGGAAGCTCGCGATGGAAGCGTTCTACGAGATGTACCACGTCGTGCAGACGCACCCGCAGCTGATCATCCCGACGCGCTTCGGCTTGCGCGACGACGCGGCGTTCGATCGCGACGCGTACGTCGACGCGGACATCCGCTACCTGCGCGCGATGAGCGAGGGCATGGCCGGGATGATGCACGCGCACGACGTGGAGATCGCCGAGAGCCTGCGCGACGTC
>BTUT01000103.1:0-8585 GCA_045862935.1 Acidimicrobiia bacterium | reverse complement strand
AGGTTGAGCTCGATGACCCGCCGGAAGTCGTCGAGGGGGTGCGGCCCCTCACGGGTGAGGGTGCGCTTCCCGATGCCTCCACCGGCGGTGTTGATCCCGATGTGCACACCGCCGAGCGCCGCGACGGCCGCGGCGATCGACGCCTCGACCTGGGCGGAGTCCATCACGTCGACGGCGTGGAACGTGCCGCCGAGCGTGTCGGCGGCCTCTGCGCCCGCCGAGGTGGGGAGGTCGAGGATCGCGATCGACGCACCCTTCGCGTGCAGCCGCTCCGCAGTGGCTCGGGCCATCCCGGACGCACCGCCGACGATGATCGCCTTCTTGCCGTTCACTTCCATCGCCGCACGCTCCGTTCGCGGATCGCCCCGTTCGCCGGTTCGAGGGGCCGAAGGTAGCGTCTGGTCATGTCCATCGCGATCACCGAAGACCACCGCGCCCTCGCCGAGACGGCGGCCGACCTCCTCCGCTCGCGCAACACCCGCGCCGCGGCTCGAGCGCTGCTCGAGGCCGACGACGAGCCGCTGCCGGCGGTCTGGAGCGACCTCCGCGAGGTCGGTTGGCTCGGTCTGCACGTGCCGGAGGCCCTCGGCGGCTCGGGATACGGCTTCGAGGAGCTCGTGGTGGTCGTGGAGGCGCTCGGGCGGGGGCTGACACCCGGCCCGTTCGTCCCGACGGTGATCGCGAGCGCGCTCCTCGTGGCCACCGGCGACGACGCGGCCTGCGCCCGGTACGTCCCCGGCTTGGTCGACGGCACCCTCACGGCGGCGGTCACGTTCGGCGGCTCGGTCGAGGTGCGCGACGGCCGCGCGCACGGATCGGCGGGCACGGCGCTCGGCGGCGGACTCGCCGGGATCGTGCTCGCGGCCTCCGGCGACGACGTGGTGGTCGTGGACGCCTCCACGGAGGGGGTCACGATCGAGCGCGCCCCCAACCTCGACCCCACCCGGCGATGCGCTCGGGCGACGTTCGACGGCGCCGACGCCACGGTCCTGCCCGGCGGCGCCCGCGCCCTGGTCGACATCGCCCGGCTGGTGCTCGCGGCGGAGGCGGTGGGCGTCGCCCGCGAGTGCACCGAGCAGGCAGCCGAGTACGCGAAGGTCCGCGAGCAGTTCGGGCGCCCGATCGCCACCTACCAGGCCGTGAAGCACCACTGCGCCAACATGCTGGTGGCCACCGAGCTCGCGACGGCCGCCGTGTGGGACGCCGCACGCGCCGCCGCCGACGGCGGTGCTCAGCGGGCGTTCACCGCCGCGATCGCCGCGAGCCTCGCGGCAGACGCTGCGGTGCTGTGCGCCAACCTCAACATCCAGGTCCACGGCGGCATCGGCTTCACCTGGGAGCACGACGCCCACCTCTACCTCCGACGCGCCACCGTCCTCGAGGGCCTCCTCGCCCCCCACGACGCGGCGACCGACCTCACCGACCTCGCACGCGACGGCGTCGCCCGCGCCCGCACGATCGACCTCCCGCCCGAGGCCGAGCCGATGCGCGCCGAGATCCGGGCGTTCGCCGGGCGCATCAAGGACCTCGACGCGGCCGAGCAGCGCGCCGCGCTGATCGAGACCGGGTACGTCATGCCGCACTGGCCGGAGCCGTGGGGCCGCGCGGCCGGCGCGGTGGAGCAGCTCGTGATCGAGCAGGAGTTCGCCGCCGCCGGAGTGACCCGGCCCGGCTACGGGATCACGGGCTGGGTGATCCTCACGCTCATCCAGTACGCGACCGAGGACCAGGTGAAGCGCTGGGTTCCGTCGGCCCTGGCCCAGGACGTCATCTGGTGCCAGCTCTTCAGCGAGCCCGACGCCGGCTCCGACGCCGCGGGGATCAAGACGCGCGCCACCCGCGTCGACGGTGGCTGGCTGGTCAACGGCCAGAAGGTGTGGACGAGCGGTGCGCACCTCGCGGGCATGGGGTTCGCCACCGTTCGCACCGACCCCGACGTGCCCAAGCACGAGGGCATCACCACGATGGTCATCGACATGCACGCGGACGGCGTCGAGGTGCGGCCGCTGCGGATGACCACCGGGCAGTCGGAGTTCAACGAGGTGTTCTTCAACGACGTCTTCGTGCCCGACGACGACGTGGTGGGCCCGGTGAACGGCGGGTGGACGGTGGCCCGCGCCACGTTGGGGAACGAGAGCGTGAGCATCGGCGGCGGCGAGGGCTTCACGATGCCGGGCAGCATGCTGGTCCCGGTGCTCGACGCCCACCCCGAGCGGCTGCCGGGCGGCGCGGCACGCGTCGGTCGCTACATCGCCACCCACCAGGCGATGGACGTGCTCAACCTCCGCCGCGCGAGTCGCGCCGTCGCCGGGGGCGGGCCGGGCCCCGAGGGCAACGTCACCAAGCTCGTGATGTCCGAGCTCGGCCACGAGGCCGCGGCGATCGCGTCGGTGCTCAGCGGCGTCGACCGCGCGTTCGCCGACGGTCCCGGCGCGATGAGCAGCGGGCTGGTGCTCATGCACCGCGCACTGTCGATCGCGGGGGGCACGTCGGAGATCAAGCGCAACCAGATCGGCGAGCGGATCCTCGGTCTCCCACGCGACCCCCTGATCCGGTAGTCACGCGCCCTCGCGAGCCGCTGATCAGCGACCGCGCCAGACCGGGTCCCGCTTCTCGACGAACGCCCTCGCGCCTTCGCGGGCATCCTCGCTCTGGAAGACCATGGGGAACGCCTCCGCCTGGCGCCGGTGCGCGTCGTCGACGCTGCGGACCGCGAGGCGCACGAGCTCCTTGGTCACGGCCACCGCGAGCGGCCCGTTGGCCGCGATGCGCCGGGCGAGGTCGAGCGCGACCTCGAGGACCTCGTCGGGAGGCACCACGTGGTTCACCAACCCGAGCTCGCGGGCGCGCGCGGCGTCGAGGTAGTCCCCGGTGAGGGTGACCTCGAGCGCGACCGCGAGCGGGATCCTCGTCCCGAGCAGGATGCCGTCGCCACCGGGGAACAACGCCCGCTTCACCTCGGGCAGGCCGAACCTCGCCTCCGACGAGGCCACCACCACGTCGCAACCGAGCATGAGCTCGAACCCGCCGGCGACCGCCGACCCGTTCACGGCGCACACCACGGGCCGCGAGACCTCGCCCCGCATCAGCCGCATGAACACGCCGCTCGCGGCCTCCTGCTCCGGGCTCCGGGGCCGCTCGGCCGCGAAGTCGCGCAGGTCCATCCCCGAGCAGAACGCCCGGTCACCGGTGCCGGTGAGCACCAGCACCCGCACCTCCGGGTCCTCCTCTGCTCGGGCGATGGCGACCCCGAGCGCCCCGATCAACGCACCGTTGATCGCGTTGCGGGCCTCGGGCCGGTTCAACCGCAGCACGAGCACGTTCCCGTGCCGCTCGGACACCACCGCATCGGAATCGCTCACGCTGGCCTCCCCCCGTCGCGCGCGGGAACGTACCAGCCCCGTCGGGACCCACCGCCGCGACGACCGGGATCGTGCGAGCCACCGCGGACCGGGTCACCCTCGACGGAGCGTCCCGCCACGCGCGAGCGTGGAGACGGCATGGCTCGCTTCACCGAGGACGTCACGGTCGTCAACCGCCTCTCGGGGCGGGTGTCCGATTGGGAGCTGCGCGAGCCGGTCTCCTACCGGATCCACGACACACCCACCTCCGAGGTGGTGAACGTGCCGCCCGCGTTCCGGACCGACTTCGCCTCGGTCCCCCGACCCTTCTGGTCGCTCATCGCCCCGTGGGGTCGCCACGGGAGGGCCGCGATCGTCCACGACTTCCTGTACCAGCTCGGGGGGATCACCGACGTGCCCGCGCAGTCGATGCGCCGGCCGTCGAAACGGGAGGCCGACCGCATCTTCCGCGAGGCCATGGCGGTGCTCGACGAGGTGATCCTCGGACGATCGGCGTTCTGGCGCCGGTTCGGCCGCGGGGTGCTGCGAGCCCGGATCTGGGTCGCCGGGATCCGCCGCTGGATCATGTGGGCTGCGGTCGCGGCGTTCGGCTTCGGGGCGTACCAGCGCCAGCAGGCACGGGGCAGCGCGCCCCCGCTCGAGCACGCGATGCTCGTCGAGGTGGCACGCATGCTCGCGCAGGAGTCGAGCAACCGCACTGGTTGACCCGGACGTTCCCGGGTGACGCGACGGTGCCCGGGCCTCGGCCCGGGCACCTCGGGTTCGCGCCCGGCCGGATCAGGAGCAGCCGCTGGTGGCGCCGCAGCTGGGACAGGCGAAGCACGACCCGGCCCGCTGCATGATGTCGCCGCAGACGTAGCAGAGCATCACGTCGCCCTGAGGCCTCGGCGTCTCGGCCGGGGGCACGGGGGTCGTCGGGTGCGCCGGGGCGCGCAGCCCCGCCGACGGGGCCCGGTCCTCGGGCGGGAGCAGGTCGATCGCCGGAGCAACCGGAGTGACGGCCTCCTCGACGCCCGGGAGCGTCGGCTGCATGCGCTCCCCCACGGTGAGGATCCCCAGCTCCTGGCGCTCCTCGACGGTGAGGTACTCCACCGCCATGCGCCGGAAGATGTAGTCGACCAGGCTCGTGGCGAACCGGATGTCGGGATCGTCGGTCATGCCCGCGGGCTCGAAGCGCATGTTGGTGAACATGTCGACGAACGCCCGCAGGGGCACGCCGTACTGGAGTCCGTGACTCACCGAGATGGCGAAGGCGTCCATGATCCCGGCGAGGGTGGAGCCCTGCTTCGCGACCTTGAGGAACACCTCGCCGGGGCGACCGTCCTCGAATTCGCCCACCGTGGCGTAGCCGTGACAGTCGGCCACCCGGAACGAGAAGGTCTTCGACGTACGGGTGCGGGGCAGCTTCTGGCGAACGGGCTGCTGCACGATCACCGTCTCGACGATCCGCTCGACCTCGGCACCGACCGCCGCGGCGGTGTCGTCCTCCGCGCCCGCCTTCTTCTGCGTGGACAACGGCTGTGCGACCTTGCAGTTGTCGCGGTAGAGCGCCACTGCCTTGAGCCCGAGACGCCACGACTCGATGAAGAGGTTCTCGACGTCCTCGATCGAGACCTGCTCGGGCATGTTGACGGTCTTGCTGATCGCCCCCGAGATGAACGGCTGCACGGCGGCCATCATCTTCACGTGTCCCATGTAGTGGATCGGGTTGTCGCCCATCGAGCAGGCGAAGACCGGGAGGTGCGCGGGGTCGAAGCGCGGTGCGCCGAGGATCGTCTTGTGCTCGTTGATGTGGTCGACGATCGCCTCGGCCTGCTCGTGGGTGTAGCCGAGCTTCGCCAGCGCACGCGGGATCGTCTGGTTGACGATGAGCATCGTGCCGCCACCCACGAGCTTCTTCGACTTCGTGAGCGCGAGGTCGGGTTCGATGCCGGTGGTGTCGCAGTCCATCATCAGGCCGATGGTGCCGGTGGGTGCGAGCACGCTCGCCTGCGAGTTGCGCACGCCGTGGACCTCGCCCACCTCGACCGCCTCGTCCCAGGCCCGCTGCGCGGCCGAGAGCAGCTCGTGGGGCACGAGCTCCTCGTCGATCTCGGCGGCGGCGGCTCGGTGCATGCGCAGCACGTCGAGCGTCGCGTCGGCGTTCTCCGCGTAGCCGGCACAGGGTCCCATGCGGCCCGCGGTCCGCGCGCTCGTGGCGTACGCGTGACCCGTCATCAAGGACGTGATCGCCGCGGCCCACGCCCGGCCCTCGTCGGAGTCGTAGGGCAGGCCCTGGGCCATGAGGAGCGCGCCGAGGTTCGCGTAGCCGAGGCCGAGCTGGCGGAACGCCCGGCTCGTCTCGCCGATCTTCTCGGTCGGGTAGTCGGCGTTGCCGACGAGGATCTCCTGCGCGGTGAACACCACCTCGACCGTGTGGCGGAACGCGTCGACGTCGAAGTCACCGTCGTCACCGAGGTAGCGGAGCAGGTTGATGCTCGCGAGGTTGCAGGCCGAGTTGTCGAGGTGCATGTACTCGCTGCACGGGTTCGAGGCGTTGATGCGACCCGTCACCGGCGCGGTGTGCCAGCGGTTGATCGTCGTGTCGTACTGCATGCCGGGGTCAGCGCACTCCCACGCGGCTTCGGCGATGTCGTGCATCAGGTCGCGCGCCCGGACCGTCTTGATCACCTCACCGGTGGTGACGGACCGCAGCGCCCACTCGCGGTCGTCGACCACCGCCTGCATGAAGTCGTCGGTGACCCGCACCGAGTTGTTCGCGTTCTGGTACTGGATGGAGTGGCTGTCGGCCCCATCGAGATCCATGTCGAAGCCGGCGTCGCGCAGCACGCGCGCCTTGCGCTCCTCACGGGCCTTGCACCAGAGGAACTCCTCGACGTCGGGGTGGTCGACGTCGAGGATGACCATCTTCGCGGCGCGCCGCGTCTTGCCACCCGACTTGATCGTGCCGGCGGACGCGTCGGCACCGCGCATGAACGAGACCGGTCCGCTCGCGGTGCCGCCGCCGGCGAGGTGCTCGAACGACGAGCGGATGTTCGAGAGGTTGGTGCCGGCACCGGAGCCACCCTTGAAGATGATCCCCTCTTCCCGGTACCAGTTCAGGATCCCGTCCATCGTGTCGTCGACGGCGAGGATGAAGCACGCGCTCGCCTGCTGGGGCACCCCGTGCACACCGATGTTGAACCAGACCGGCGAGTTGAAGGCGGCGCGCTGGTGCACGAGGATGAACTTGAGCTCGTTGCGGAACGCCGCGGCCTCGTCGTCGCCGACGAAGTAGCCGTCGCGCACGCCCCACGCGGTGATCGTGTCGGCGACGCGGTCGATGACCTGCTTGAGCGACGCCTCCCGCTCGGGGGTGCCGAGCGTGCCGCGGAAGTACTTCTGGGCGACGATGTTCGCCGCGTTCTGCGACCAGTGGACCGGGAACTCGACGTCGGGCTGGAAGAACGCGTCGGTGCCGTCCTTGACGTTGGTGATGCGCGCGTCGCGTTGCTCCCACTCGACGGTGTCGTAGGGGTGGACCCCCGAATGGGTGAAGTACCGGCGGATCCCGATGCCGATCTGCTCCGGCGCCATCGCCATGTCGAGTGTCCTTTCTCGAGGGTGCCCGGCTCAGCCGGGTGCGTGCCCCGCGTGGGTCCCGTCCGGTCGCTTCCCGGTGCCTGCCGGGTGCCTGCCCGCTTCCCCGTTCCTCCCCGGCCCCGGGATTCCCGGGGAACAACCCCTACATCTTGTGGCTACCAGGTCAGTCTACGCGAGATGCGGCGTGGATTACACCATTGAAATTCCACCCGTGTCAACGGGTCGAGGGGAGAAATCTCAGCTGCGCCGCTTCGGGGCGGTGGTCTTCTGCAGCTCCTTGAACTCCCGCTCGAAGTCCCCGACGTCCTCGAACCCCTTGTAGACGGAGGCGAAGCGCAGGTAGGAGACCGGATCGAGCGCCCGGAGCCGCTCGAGCACCATGAGCCCGAGGAGCTCGCTGGCCACCTCGCGACCTTGGGCCCGGGCCCGCTCCTCGATGTCGTCGGCGATGGAGCCGGGGGCACCCGCCGACACCGAACGTCCGGCGATGGCCCGCTCGATCCCCGCGAGCAACTTCTCGCGCTCGAACGGCTCGACGAGGCCCGACCGCTTGCGCACGAGCAGCGGCACCTCCTCGTGACGCTCGTACGTCGTGAAGCGACGGCCACACGCCCGGCACTCCCGGCGGCGACGGACGGCCGATCCCTCGTCGGACGGCCGCGAATCCACGACCCGGTCGTGGTCGGTGTCGCAGTACGGGCAGCGCACGCGGCCACGGTAGCGACCGCCAACGCGTGCTACCGGGGAACCTGGATCACCTCACCGACGACCAGGGGTGCGCCCCGGCGCGCGGCCACGAGCTGGTCGACACGGGTGCGGGGATCGTCGTCGGGGAAGGTGCGGGTCACGATCGACCACAGCGAGTCGCCCGGTCGCACGGTGACCTCGACCCAGGTGGCTTCGGCGGTCGGGCGGCGCCCGGGGGCTGCGAGGGGGTTGCCCCCGAGCGCGTCACCCGCCTGCGCGGCCACGACGACCAGGCCGAGTGCCAAGCCGGCGACCGCGAGGCGGCGCCGGACGTGCACGGCAGGGCTGGGACGGCGGACCCGTGTGATGGCGGCACGGGGGGCCGGCCGGTGCGCGGCTGGCACCGGGACGGCTTCGCCGAAGAAGGTCGTGACTGCGGCCACCTGGAGATCTCCTTGCTGGGACGTTGCTCGGACGTTGCCTCGGAAGCTGCTCGGGAGTGAGCACCTCCTGGATCGAAGCACCCGGGTGAGACAGCTACCGCCGATCCGCTCCCGAGCGCTCCGATCGAACGACTGTTCGGCCATCCAACCACGAACGTGCGTTCTGGTCAAGAGAAATTTCGAACAGGTGTTTGCCCCGAACGCACATTCGTGATACCTTCCGAGCATGATCAAGACGCGCGAACCGTCCGACCTCTCCCCCGAGCTCACGGCCCGTCAGCGCCAGGTGCTCGAGTTCATCGACGCCCAGGTCAGGGAGCGGGGCTACCCGCCCAGCGTGCGCGAGATCGGCGAGGCGGTGGGCCTCTCGTCGAGCAGCACGGTGCACGCCCATCTCGCCGCGCTCCAGGAGAAGGGGTTCCTCCGGCGCGACCCGACCAAGCCGAGAGCGATCGAGGTGTGCTTCGAGCCCGGCTCGGGCTCGGTCGTCGAGCGGCGACCCGCGCGCTTC
>BTUT01000102.1:6010-8616 GCA_045862935.1 Acidimicrobiia bacterium | reverse complement strand
TGATCACCGCGACGTCGAAGCCGGCCAGGTCGCCGGGATCTGCGCTGGGCAGGTAACGGCCGCTCGCCAGGGCCGACCCGAGGCGCTCGTTCGAGACGTCGCCGACGTAGGAGTCTCCTGCCCGGAGGCGCGCGACGCGCACGGCATCGACGTCGAACCCCACGACGTCGTGACCCACCTCGGAGGCCCGCATGGCGAGCGGGAGGCCCACGTAGCCCTGCCCGACCACCACCACGCGTCCGCCCGGCGTCATCACGCCATGGTGGCACATCCGCAGCGACTCGCCTCCACCGATGATGCGTCCCAGGTGCACGTAGACGCAGCGGTGGGACGCATCTCGGTCAGGGGCGGGAGAGGTAGGGCTCGCCGGCGGCGCGGGTGCGGGCGACGCGCGCCGGCACGCCGTACGCCACCACGAGATCCCCGACGTCGCCGATCACGGCGGCGCCCGCGCCGATCACCGTGTGGGCACCGATCGTCACCTGGTGGATCACGCTCGCGCCGAGGCCGACGGCCGAGCAGGCACCGATGCGGACGTGACCGCCGGTCGTCGCGCCCGGGGCGAGGCTCACGTACTCGGCCAGGGTGCAGTCGTGGTCGATCGACGAGTTGGTGCCCATGAGCACCCCTTCGCCGACGACGCAGCCGTTGCTCACCACGGCGCCGGCCATGATGGTCGACCCGGGAGCCAGCACCGCGTCCCGTGCGACCGTCGCCGCAGGATGGATCGCGTTGACGAGCTCGAGCGCGGGGCGCTCGGCGCGCACTCGTGCGACCACCGCCGCGCGCACCGAGTTGTCGCCGACGGCGACGATGAACCCGTCGGCGCCCGTCGCGTCCACGCCGTCGGGATCCATCACCGGGTAGCCGGAGACGCTCGACCCCACGGCCAGCGCGGGGTCGACGACCCCCACCACCTCGTGCTCGCCCGCGGTGACCAGGATGTCGATCGTCTGGCGGCCCTGGTCGGAGCCGCCGATCACCACCACCCGGCTCATGGTGCATCCGCCGGACGATCGTCCGACGACCCCGTGAACGGCGCCATCGTCGCCTCACCCGGCTGGGACACGCCGGCACCGGTCAGCACCTGCACGACGGTGCGCTTCAGGATGTGCAGGTCGAGGCGCATCGAGCGGTGCTCGACGTAGTACAGATCGCACGCGAACCGGTCGTCCCAGGTCGTGTCGTTGCGCCCGTTCACCTGGGCCCAACCGGTGATGCCGGGGCGCACCTCGTGGCGACGAGCCTGCTCCGGCGTGTAGCGCGCGAGGTACTCCATGAGCAGCGGGCGGGGGCCGACGAGGCTCATGTCGCCTCGCAGCACGTTCACGAGCTCGGGGAGCTCGTCGAGGCTCGTCGCGCGCAGGAGACGGCCGACGCGGTTGAGGCGGTCGCGATCGGGCAGCAGCTCGCCGTCGGGACCGCGACGTTCGCTCATCGTGCGGAACTTCAACAGCTCGAACGGCACGCCGCCCCGCCCCGGTCGGGTCTGGACGAAGAGGACGGGCGATCCGATCGCGAGCCGAACCGCCAACGCGACCAGGCCGAGCAGCGGCGACACGAGCACGAGACCCACGGCCGCGACGAGCACGTCGAGCAGCCGCTTCTGCGCCTCGTAGGTCACCCGCACCGCTGGCGGTACCAGTCGACCGTGGCCGTCAGTGCGTCGGCCATCGGCACCGGGTGCACGTCCGGGAACAGGGCGCGCAGCCGGGTGTCGTCGGCACGCGAGTGGTCGGTGTCACCGACGCGACGCGGGCCGTGCTCCCGTGCCAGCGCGCGGCCGAAGATCTCCTCGAGCATCCCGATCAGGACGAGGAGGTCGACGCGGGACCCGTACGCGAGGTTCACCGCCTCCGGGTACGCCACTCCCCGCAGGAGCGCGTCCTCGATCACCGCGGTCACGGTGTCGACGAACGTGAAGTCGCGCGACTGCGTGCCGTCGCCGTGCACCGGGATCGGTCGACCCTCCAGCGCCGCGGCGATGAACGCCGGCACCACCGCCGCATAGGCGTGCCCGACGGCCTGGAACGGGCCGAACACGTTGAAGAAGCGCAGCGCGAGCACGGCCAGCCCGTAGGAGTGGTGGTAGGCGAGGGTGTACCCCTCGGTGGCGAGCTTGGTCGCGGCGTAGGGGCTCATCGGAATGGTGGCGAGACCCTCGTGCTTGGGCAGCGCCGGGTTGGCGCCGTACACCGACGAGCTCGACGCCACGATCACCTGGCCGACGCCGGCGCGCCTCGCCGCCTCCAGCACGGTGAGCGTGCCGGTGGTGTTGACCTCGTGGGTTGCCACGGGATGCTCGACCGAGCGCGGCACGGATCCGCGCGCGGCGAGGTGCACGACCGCGTCGGCGTCGCTCACGAGCCGGCCGACCAGCACATCGTCGAGGATCGTGCCCTCGACGAGATCGACCTCGAGGCCCCGGAGGTTCTCCGCGGAGCCCGTGGACAGATCGTCGAGGACCATCACGCGTGCGAGTGGACCGCCAACCGTGAGCCGGCGACAGAGGTTCGTCCCGATGAACCCCGCGCCACCCGTCACCAGCACCCGCATTCGCGGCAGGCTACCGCGCTCGCCGATCACCGAACCGGGCGAACCGAGCG
>BTUT01000102.1:0-6000 GCA_045862935.1 Acidimicrobiia bacterium | reverse complement strand
TCTCCCCACCCCACGTGGGCCCTGCGGAGCGCGACCTGCTCCTCGACGCGTTCGACTCCAACTGGATCGCGCCTCTCGGACCGCACGTCGATGGGTTCGAACGCGAGCTCGCGTCGTTCGTCGGCGCCCAGGACGCGGTCGCGCTCGCGAGCGGCACTGCCGGGCTGCACCTCGCGCTGTTGATGCTCGGCGTGGGCGACGGCGACGACGTGCTCCTGCCGTCGCTCACGTTCGCGGCCACGGCATTCGCCGTGGCGTACGTGGGCGCGCGGCCCTGCCTGCTCGACAGCGAGCCCGGGTCGTGGAACCTCGATCCCGAGCTCCTCCACGACGAGCTCGCCGAGCGGGCCGCCGCCCGCCGCCTGCCCGCCGCCGTGGTGAGCGTGGACCTCTACGGCCAGTGCGCGGACTACGACCGGATCGTGGCGTCGTGCCAAGAGTTCGGCGTGCCCCTCGTCGAGGACGCGGCCGAGGCGCTCGGCGCGACCTACGGCGGCCGCGCCGCCGGGACCCTCGCCGACATCGGCGTGTTCTCGTTCAACGGCAACAAGATCATCACCACGAGCGGTGGCGGCATGCTCCTCGCGCGTGACCCCGCGCTCATCGCCCGCGCTCGGTTCCTCGCCACGCAAGCCCGCGATCCGGTGCTGCACTACCAGCACTCCGAGGTCGGCTACTCCTACCGGATGTCCAACCTCCTCGCGGCGTTGGGCCGCGCGCAGCTCCGCGCCCTCCCCGACAGGATCGCGCGCCGCCGGGCGATCAACGAGCGCTATCGGGCGGCACTCGGCGACCTCCCCGGTGTCGGCTTCATGCCCATCGCCACATTCGGCGAGCCGAACTGGTGGCTGACCGTGGCCACCGTCGCGCCCGACGTCGGGGTCTCGCCGGCCGAGGTGTGCGCGCGCCTCGATGCCCAGGACATCGAGGCCCGCCCGGCATGGAAGCCGCTCCACCTCCAGCCGGTCTTCGCGACCTCACCCATGCGCGGGGGCGCGGTGAGCGAGGCGGTCTTCCGTGACGGGATCTGCCTCCCGAGCGGCTCGGTGATGACCGACGCCGATCTCGAGCGCGTGATCGCGGCCGTACGCGAGATCGTCGCACCGGACTGAGCTTCCCGGCGCAGGCCGTCGACCGCCACCCGTCGGCCGGACCTGCTCAGGTGGTGGCCCCCGAGTACCGCCACCGGTTCAGCACACGCCGGATCGACTCCTCGAGGGCCAGGCCGCCCCGGGCCTTGCGCCGGAACCAGCGCGGCCCGTCGCTCACCTGCACCGGGGTGCGCGCCAGCCGGTGCACGTCGGTGCACCCCGGCACGTTGGCGCGCCCGCCGGCGAGCGCCGCCGACGCGAAGCGCTCGCGGACCGCGCGCTCGGCGGCCGCCGACCCCATCACCGCCTTGGGGTACGCGAAGTGCCGGGCCACGAGACCCAGACGCGCGCCGATGAGGTCGATCGACCGATCGAGCTCCGCGGGCACGTCGGGCGCCGGGAGCCGGTCGAGGAGCGCGTGCGAGTGGGTGTGCGAGCCGATGCCGACCAGGCCCGAAGCCGTGCAGTCACGCAGGGACGACCACGAGAGGGGCACGCCGTCGTGGGGGAACGGGCGCTGCTCCTCCACGTGCTCGGTCGCCACGTAGAGCGTCGCCGGCGCCCGGTGCTGCTCCAGCACCGGGGCCGCGAGGTCCGCGAAGTCGGCCGTGCCGTCGTCGAAGGTGATCGCGACCCGGACGTCGGCCTCGCCCTCCACGGCCGGGGCGCCGACCCACGCCAGGCCGTCATCGAGCGAGACGACCGGTAAGGTCCCCGCCAACCATTCGATCTGGTCGGAGAACACGGTGAGTGGCAGGTCGACCTCGGTGTGCGTTCGCCGCCCCACACGGTGGTAGATGAGGACCACGAGCCCCTTGGGCGGACGCCGGATGCCATCGGCCACCGCGGCGGTCGACTTCACGGCCCCGCGCGTGGCGGCGCTCAGCATCCGGGCGGCGGACCACGACATCGCGCCGGAGGATAGGCGCCGTCCATGAGCGGGACCGCTCCCCACCGTCGGGGCCCCGACGGGACGCCGGCGGACCGGCACGTCCGGCGCGCCGGGGCCCCCGCCCGCGCGCGGGTGTCTGGGCCCCGCCCCGGCGCGGGCCCGCCCCCCCCCGGGGGGCCCCCCCCGGGACGCCGGAGGACCTGCACGTCCGGCGCGCCGGAGACGGCGACCTCGCGGCGATCCTGCGTGTCGCGCGCCGCAGCCTCGGGTGGGACGAAGGCGAGGCCACCGAAGCGCACTTCACGTGGAAGCACCTCGCGAACCCCTTCGGCCCTTCGCCGATGTGGGTCGCCGAGATCGACCGCCACGTCGTGGGCTTCCGGACCTTCCTGCGCTGGGAGCTCCTCACCCCCGCGGGTTCGGTCTACCGAGCCGTGCGCGCCGTCGACACCGCCACCGATCCCGACTTCCAGGGCCGAGGGATCTTCACGGCCCTCACGCTCGGCGCGCTCGAGGAGCTGCGGGCCGAGCGGGTCGACTTCGTCTTCAACACCCCCAACGCCCAGAGCCGGCCGGGATACCTGAAGATGGGCTGGCACGAGGTGGGCCGCCTCCCGGTGGGCATCCGGCCGGTCGGCGTCCGCGGTTGGGCGATGGTCCGCAGGGCCCGGGTGCCCGCCGACCGCCACGCCCTGGCCTGCGACCTGGGCTCGCCGGCCGCCGCGGTGTTCGCGGACGTCGAACTGTGCGACACGCTGCTCGCCTCCACCCCGGTCGCGGGCGGCCTCGCGACCCGGCGGAGCGCGGCCTACCTCGCTTGGCGCTACGGACACGCTCCGTTGCACTACCGCGTGGTCACCGTGCCCGGGAACCCCGCCGGAGGTGCGGTGGTGTTCCACCTGCGGCGGCGCGGCCCGGCCGTCGAGGCCGTGATCTGCGACGTGCTCGACCGGGTGAGCGCTCCACGGGCCGTGCGCCCGCTCCTCGCCCGCATCGCGGCCGACTCGGGGGCCGACTACCTCCTGGGGCTGCGCGCACCCGGCGACCGCGCGCCGAGTGCAGGCCTGCTCCCCGCACCCCGGGTGGGGCCGATCCTGACCGCCCGAGCGCTCACCCGCCTCCCACCGAGCCGCGTCGCCGGTTGGGCGTTCACGCTCGGGGACATCGAGGCCCTGTGATCCCCGGTCGGCCGGGCTCCGCCGCCCACCACCAGGGACGGTGCGAGCCACGGCCCGGCGCCCGCCGCCGGAACCAGGCCCGGTGCGAGCCACGGCCCGGCGCCCGCCGCCGGAACCAGGCCCGGATCCGAGTCGGACGCCCCCAGGGCCCGTCCGGCGATAGCATGGGGCGCCGCTTTCGTCCGAGGATTCGCGCCCTGTGGAGATCGTCGCCTACCTGCGCATCGTGCGCCGGCACTGGAAGCTGGTCGCCGCGGCGACGATCCTCGGTGCGCTGCTGGGCGCGGCCACCACGCTGCTCCCCGAGAGCGCCAGTCCCGTCGACCGGACCTACCACAAGGCGACGCACACGCTCTTCCTCGACACGTCGAACGTCTCGAGCGCGGCCCGCCCGATCTACACCAACCTCGACCAGATCGCGGTGCTCGCCACCACCGGTGACGTCCCTCGCCAGGTGGCGGCCGAGCTCGGGGGGACCCCCGAGGACTGGACGAACCGCATCTTCACGGTCACGAACGGGATCACCAACACGCTCGACATCGTCTGCGTCGACCGCCACGCCGAGGAGGCGACGACCTGCGCCGACACGTTCGCCAAGACGCTGATGGCGAACCTCGCCGAGCGGGAGCAGAGCCGGTTCGACACCCAGCGCGACGACACGGCTCGCAGGCTCGACACCCTGCAGGGCCAGATCGACGCGCTCGACGCCCAGATCGCGCAGCGCCCCCCGAACCTCGAGATCCTGCAGGCCCAGCGCAACAGCGCCGTGAACCAGTACCGCCTGACCTACGAGCGGTGGCAGCAGCTCGCCGACCAGGGGGGCCCGGCCACCGTCCTCTCCACCCTCGAGATGGCGGAGGCCCAGCCCATCTCCCGGGCCGAGTACGACAACCGCATCGCTCAGGCCCAGCTCGGCCAGAACCGCATCCGCGGTGACGTCGAGGTCGAGCCGACCGAGCTCGGCGGCGAGGAGACGAGCGGAGACCGCTTCTCGGACCCCGTCTCGCGGGGGATCCTCGGGGCGCTGCTCGGCATGGTGCTCGGGGTCGGGATCGCGGTGATGGCCGATCGCCTCGACCGCCGACTCCGCACCCGAGAGGACGTCGAGACCGCCTTCGGCCTGCCCGTGCTCGCGGAGGTCCCCGAGCTCACACCCGCCCAGCAGCGATCGACCCAGGTGCTGTCGGCCACTGCGCCGCTCTCGCGCACGGCCGAGGCCTACCGCGCGGTGCGCTCGTCGGTGATGTTCCGGCGCGCGACCCCCAACGGATCCGGCACCGACGGGGGATCGCTCGTGATCCTCGTGGGATCGGCCGGTCCGAAGGAGGGCAAGACCACCACGTCGGCGAACCTCGCCACCGTCTTCGCCGAGACGGGCGCGAGGGTGCTCGTGGTGAACTGCGACTTCCGCCGGCCCACGCTCCACCAGTACTTCGGCGTCCCGAACGAGCCGCAGCGGCTCTTCGAGACCGACACCCCCGGTCTGTGGCTGATCACCGACGTGCTCAGCGGGGCTACGGAAGCCAACCCGGCCCAGGTGAGCGAGGAGCAACGGCGGGTCGTGGCCTCGGCGCGGCGGCGCTTCGACGTGATCATCCTCGACACCGCGCCGATGCTCACGACCAACGACGCCACCGAGATCATGGAGGGCGTCGACATGGTGGTCGTCACCTGCCGGGCGGGGGTGACCACCACGGAGGGCGCGACCCGAGCCCGCGAGCTGCTCTCACGGATCGCGGCGCCGGTCGCCGGCGTGGTGCTGCTCGGGTCGGGAGCATCGCCCAACGAGTACTACTACTACTACTCGCGCAGCCGCGCGAAGCAGCTCACCCGTGAACGCCGGGCCGGCCGGAAGGGCGCCGAGCCGGAGAGCCCCCCGGAGACCGCGTTCGCCGACGAGCCTGCTGACGGCCGGAGCGGGTCGGATGCCTTCGGCGCGCCCGACGACGGCCTGGAGCCCGCGATCGGGCGGCGACCCCCGGACGCCCAGCCGCTGTCCTGATGGCGGAACCCGCCGGCCGTCGACCCGAGTGGGCGCTACGGTCGGCACCGGCGAGCGCGGTCCCACCCGGCCGGGAGCGCTTCTCGTGGACCGCGCTCGGCATCGCCGGCGGCCTGGTCCTGTTCGCCTACTACGCGTGGCTCTGGCTCGTCCGGGGCGAGCCGGCGGGCGCCGCGCTCTTCCTCGGCCCCCTGCTCGTCGCGTTCAGCGTCCCGGTCCTCGTGCGGGCCAACCGGCTCGGGACCGGGTTCGACCTCGCGGGTGTGCTCCTCGTGAGCCTCGTGCTGCGCTTCGCGTTCGCGTGGTACCGCTTCACCCACGCCGTCGATGCCTGGGAGTACCACTCGGAAGGCGTGCGCCTCGCCCGGTTCTACCGGACGTTCAACTTCAGCGTCGACCCGGGCAAGGACATCCCCGGCACCGGCGCCATGCGCGCGATCTCGGGCGGCGTCCACGTGCTGGTCAACGACGACTTCTTCGCGAGCTTCCTGGTCATGACCTGGCTCGGCTTCCTCGGGTGCTGGCTCCTCTACCGCGCGTTCGACATCTCGATCGCCGACGGCGACCGGTACCGCTACGCGCGACTCGTGATGCTGTGGCCGTCCATGTGCTTCTGGCCGGCGAGCCTGGGCAAGGACGCGTGGATGGTGCTCACGATCGGGATCGCGGCGTACGGCGCGGCGCGAGTGTTCCGGCGGATGATGGGCGGTTACACGTTGCTCGCAATCGGTCTCCTGGCGTCGAGCTTCGTGCGGCCGCACCTCGCGCTGCTCGCGCTCGTCGCCTTCGTGGCCGCGCGCGTGGTCGGGCGCCGCCACGAGCTGCACTCCACCGGCC
>BTUT01000101.1:0-8865 GCA_045862935.1 Acidimicrobiia bacterium | reverse complement strand
CGGCCGCGTTCTGTGTGGCCGGCGTCGCGCTCGGAGCCGCCGCGGCGCTCGGCTCGGTCGACACGGAGATCCGCACCCGCCTCGTCGCGGCCGAGGTCGCCGCCCTCGCCGCGTGGCTCGGCCTCGCGGTCATCGGCCACGCCCACAAGATCGTGCCGTTCATCGCCTACACGGCGCTCCGCGCGAAGGGGGTCACGACCGGACCGACCGGGCGGCCGCTGATGTTCGGCGACCTGTTCCACCGCCCGACGGCCCGCGCCACCCTGGTGGCGGCGGGGGCGGGCTTCGCGCTCGCGGTGGTCGGGATCCTCGCCGACTCCCAGGGGACGATCGCGGTCGGGGGCGGCGCGATCGCGGTGGCGGGCGTGCTCGTCACGGTGAACCTCGCCACCGGGCCCCGCCGGGCCACCCGTCACCGTGGGGCGCCGGCGCCCGCGCCGGCGTCGACACCCGCACCCGCACCCGCGCCCCGGCCCGCACCCGCGCCCGCGCCCCGGCCCGCTCCCGTGACCGAGCCCCGGCCCGAGCCTGCCCTCCGGCCCGGGTCGGCGCCCGACCCCGACTTCCACGCCTGACCCGCCCCGGTGCGCTACCGACCGAGCTGGGCATCGACGATCTCGGCGAGCACCGGCGCGATCGCCGCGGCGAGCGCCGCGTTGGCGTAGCCCACCCACGCCACCGGTGTGGTCGTGTCGAGGGGCGCATCGAGGGGTGCACCCCACGGATCGGTCACCACGCCCCCGGCCTCCTCGAGGAGCATGGTGGTGCAGAGGTCGTAGGGATGGCACGCCAGCGTCCCCGGCGCCACCACCGGGCGGAGGTCGGCCACGAAGCGATCTCGGCCGGTCATCAGCTCGTGGAGCTGGCCACCCGACGAGAGGTACTGATCGTCGAACACCACCCGTGCCCCGAGCCGCGCGAACAGCTCGGCCTCGAGCGCCGCGAGGTCGGCCTTGCCCGGCGGGAAGAACTTGGCGAGGCCGGCGAACCCGTGCTCGAGGTCGGTCGCACCCGACGGGCGCACCGTCACCGCCCGCCGGGTCCCGGAGCCCAGGTCGATGCGCTCGGCGGTCACACCTGCACCCCGGACACCGCTGAGCTGGTCGGCGGCGCCCTGCTTCACGGTCGGGATCTCGGTCATCGCGGCAGCCACGACGTCGCGCAGCCGCCCGTCCCGCGGTGCAGCCGCGGCCAGGCACCACGCGGGCCGCTTGTCGTACATCAGGCCGCGGGTGCCGTCGATGGTGTCGACGATCACGGTCCACTGCGGATCGCGTCCGACCGTCACCGGCTCGTCGAGGCCCTCGGAGACCACGACGACGTCGGGCCAGTGCCGCGCGAACCACTCGAGCACGACGTCATCGGCCACCCGGTCGATCGCGTAGATCGTGTCGGCCGCGGTCTCGCCCTCGACGGTCGCCATCTCGATGCCGCGGGCACCGAGGACCGCGTCCCGGACGTGGTCGCCGAGCGCGCCGAGCCGCCGGCGCGCGTCGTCAGGTGAGCGCGCCACGGAGCTCCGCCGCCGTGTCGTCGGGATCCGACTCGTTCGTCATCGATCCACCTCCGGGCCCGCGAAGTACTTCGTCCGGCCGGGCGCGACCGGCTCGTCGGGCGCGACCACCTCGCCGATCCACGGTCGCGCGCCGCGATGCGCGGTGAACAGCACCTACTCCCCGCGGAAGGTCGATCGGGACGAAGAAGCGCGAGTAGCCGTACGGCCGGCGAGCGGCGGCCGTCCCGTTCACGGTGACGAACGCGTCGCGGTACACGCCCTCGAACTCGAGCACGAGGGTGGCGTCGGGATCGTCGTCGCCGACCTCGATCACCGGCGGTACTCCCAGACACCGCCGGGGTGGTAACCGGTCGCGCCCCCCGCCTCGGGCCCCCGGGGCAGCGCGACGACGGCGTCGTGGGGCAGCGTGACCGGGACCCAGGCCGCGACATCGCCCATGAGGTCGGCCCAACGGTCCGCCTTCGGGCGGACGGACCAGCCGTCGGCGAGCGATGTGCGCTCCATCGCAGCAACCTCCCACAGCGGAGGGCGCACCCGCATCCCCGAGGACCAGCGCGCCGCGACCCTGCCGCACCAGGGGGTGGAGCGCTGGCCGGCCTCCTCGCGCTCGACGCGCGGGTGCTGTGCCTCGACGGGGACACCCGAGCAGGCGCGCCACGACGCAAAGGTCGTGGCCGGCTTCCTGGGCGTCGACGAGCGCGCGATCGCTCGGAGCGGGGCCGCCGCACCCGCGCGCAGGCCGCGCTCACCCGCCGCGGCCGGGCGGGCAGCCGCGGTCGACGCTCGCTCAGTCCTTCATGAACCAGCCGATGACCTGGGCCTCGTGGTCGACGAAGTGCTCGCCCGACAGGTCCACCACGACCTTCTCGATCGCGCCACCCGTGAACGAGTTGGGCGCCGCGTACTCGGGTGACACGGCCGAGCCGCTGTCGCGGCCCACCGAGATGCCGTCACCGGTGAGGCGGAAGTTCCCCGGCTGCGTGATGAGCTCGGCGCGGCCCACCTCCTGGTCGTCGACGTAGAGGGTGAGCGTCCCGGCGGTGCCGGGGTGCTCGGGATCGGCGCTCGGGCCGGTGGCGGTGAAGTCGGCGGTGAGCACGTGGCGGCCGGTGGGGAGGTCGACGGTGGCGACCACGTCCTGGAAGAAGCTGCCCACCCAGTTGAACGTGTAGCGCAGGCGCCGGTCCTTGACGTAGAGCGCGTGGCCGCCGGCCACGCCCCCGGCCGCCCAGAGCACGCCTTCGGCATCCGCCGAGTGGACGTCGACGCCGGCCGAGATCGAGTACGAGCGCCCGGGGATGAGCGGGCCCGCGGCCTCGGGCACGTCGGAGCAGTTCGGGAAGAAGACGTACTGGTCGCGCGGCGTCGCCGCCCGGGGACGGTCGGCGAGCACCTGCTCGAGCGCCGAGCGGTCGTCGAGGGGGAGGCCGTTGTAGATGCCCGCGGAGTACCACCACAGGCTCTTCAGCTGTTCGAGCCGTACCGGCTCCTGCGACGCGAGGTTCTTCGACTGCCCGCGGTCGACGTCGAGGTGGTAGAGCTCCCACTCGTCCTTCTCGAACTCGCCCCAGCCCGCGAGTGGCGGGTGCACGGTGCAGGCGAGCCAACCCTGGTGGTAGATCGAGCGCTGCCCGAGCATCGCGTAGAACTGGGTCTCCTTGCCCGGGACGGAGGGGTCGGTGAGCGCGGCCGCGAAGCTCTCGCCCTCGATCGGGCTCTGCGGGTACCCCTTGATGACGGCCGGAGGCTCGATGCCGAGGAGCTCGTAGATGGTCGGGACGACGTCGACGGCGTGGACGTACTGGTGGCGGATCTCCGCCGACGGCGCGATCCTCGCCGGCCACGACACGAACATCATGTCGGCCACGCCACCCTCGTAGCCGGCCCAGCGCTTCCAGTAGGGGAAGGGCGTGTCGAGCGCCCACGCCCAACCCGTGCAGTAGTGGTTGTTCGACGCGGGGGTGCCGAGCTCGTCGAGGTGGGGGAGGTTGCGCTCGGTCGTCGACGGGATGCCGTTGAAGAACTCCCACTCGTTGAACGTGCCGTTGGGCCCGCCTTCGGCGCTCGCGCCGTTGTCGGAGACCACGACGATCAGCGTGTTGTCGAGCTGGCCGGACGCCTCGAGGTAGTCGATGATGCGGCCCATCCGGTCGTCGTAGTACGCGATGTAGCCGGCGAAGACCTCGGCCATGCGCACGAAGAGGCGCTGCTCGTCGGCGGTGAGCGAGTCCCACGGGCGCACGGAGTCCACCCCGGGCCACGTGCGGCCCTGGTCGTTCGGGTACTCCGGCTCGCCGTGGGGGTTGATCGGCGACAGCTCGGTGCCGGCGGGCACGAGCCCCAGCTGCTTCTGGCGCTCGAGGATCGTGGTGCGGATGGCCTCGTAGCCCATGTCGAAGACGCCGCGGTACTTGTCGGCCCACTCCGTCGGCACGAGGTGCGGCGCGTGACCCGCGCACGGCGCGAAGTACATGAAGAAGGGCTTCTCGGGGTCGATGACCTTGGCGTCCTGGATGAACTGGATCGCCCGGTCGGCGAGGTCGTCGGCGAGGTGGTAGCCGTCCTCGGGACGCCCCGGGGGCTCGATCTGGTGGTTGTCGTGGACGAGGTCGGGATACCAGGAGTTGGCTTCGCCGCCCAGGTACCCGTAGAAGCGCTCGAAGCCCCGACCGAGCGGCCAGCGGCCCTTGAACGCGGCGAGGTTGCACTCCTCGCCGGGCGTCAGGTGCCACTTGCCGACGCAGTACGTGTTGTACCCGTGCTCGGCGAGGACCTCGGAGATGAAGCCGTTCTCGAACGGGATGCGGGTGGAGATGCCCGGGAAGCCCGACGAGAACTCCGCGATCGTCGCCATGCCGTTGCTCGTGGCGTTGCGCCCGGTGAGCAGCGACGCGCGCGTCGGTGAGCACAGGGCGGTCGTGTGGAAGTTCGAGAAGGTGACGCCCTGCTGCGCGATGCGGCGCATCGTCGGGCACTGCACCGGACCGCCGTAGATGTCCATCGTGGCGAAGCCGAGATCGTCCCACGCGATCATCAGCACGTTCGGCGCGCCCGCGGGCGCCTTCGGCGGCAGGTACGGCGACCAGTCCGGCTCGGAGTCGCGGACGTCGACCGCGATCCTCCCGTTGAACGTGGGTGACATCAGAACCTCCGTGGAGCGGTGAGCGCGAGAACGGGGGGCGTGCAGCCCCGGTACGTGGGATCAGGGCGCGCGGAGGGCTTCTGCCACACGCGCGGACGCCCACCCAGGGTGACGCCGCGGGCGTCGGGGCGACGCGCTAGCGACGACGGTCCCGGCGGTCCTCGCGGCGGTCCTGGCGCCGGTCGACCCCGTGGGCGACGACCGCTGCGGTCCCGACGACCGCCGCCGTGCGGGCGACCGGGGCGCCGACCACGCCGACGCGGGCTCGGCGAGCGGGGCGAAGCGGCATGTCAGGCTCCTTCGGCTCGGGTCTCGGCCTCGAACGAGGCGACGAGGGCCTGGATCGGGATGCGGCCGCTGGCGATGAGCTGCCCGCCGGCCTTGCGGGCGGCCGAGGCGAACGGCGCCGCCCAGGTGTTCTCGAACACGAGCACCCCCGCGACCGAGCCCGGCTCCATTGCCGCGGCGAGGTGGTCGACGTCGTCGGCCGCGAGGATCTCGGCGATGCCGGTCTCGACGACCCGGAGGTCGTCCATCTCGTCGAGGTCGTCGATCTCGAACGCCTCCACGGCCCCGTCGGCGTCCTTGCTGAGGATCAGCAGGTCGAGGACGCGGATCGTGCCGGCGTCGACGAGGCGGGCGAGCTCGGCGGCCATGGCACCGTCGAAGTGCTGTTGACCGGCCGGGAATTCGACGACGAGGAAGTCGACCGGACCCAGCTCGTCGATCGCTTGGTCGCTCATGGCGTCCTCTCTGCATCGAGGGTTGCGGCGCCAGCGCGCGCCGCCGACATCGTCCCCCGTGCCGGACGCCCGTGCATCATCCGATTCGGGTGATGCGCGCCACGCGGGCGCGTGCGACGGTGCAGGCACCTCGATCAGGGAGGCTCACGTGAGCAGGCACCGAAAGGGCGGCGGCTGGATCGCCTTCGCCGGGATCGTCCTGATCCTCAGCGGCATCAACACGTTCCTCAACGGGCTCTGGGCCCTCGGCGCGTCGAACAACGTCGAGGAGTCGTTCAAGGACACGCTGCTGTTCAGCGACACGAACCTCGACACCTGGGGCTGGATCTACCTCATCGTCGGTGCGGTCGTCGTGCTGGCCGGCTTCGCCCTGTTCGCACGCGCACCGTGGGCCCGGATCGTCGGGATCATCGTCGCCAGCATCGGCGCGATCAGCGCGTTCTTCTGGCTGTTCAACCCGAACTTCTGGGTGCCCGCGCTCGTCTCGGTGACGCTGAACCTGCTCGTGCTCCACGCACTGGTGCGCTACTACTCCGACGAGGGTGACGAGGCCACGGTCTGACCCCAGCGGAATCCGGGCGCGGCACCGGGGGTGTCGCGCCCGGCTCTCGGGGTCGGCGCCCACGGCCGTCGGCGCCGGCACGCCCGCGATCAGCGGGTGACCACCATCGACGGGTCGAGCGCGCGGATCGACGGGGCGCCGAGGAGTGCGAGCGTGCGGCGCACGCCCGCGTCGAGGAGACCGAGGACGTGGTCGACGCCGCGCTCGCCGGCCGCACCCAGGCCGTAGAGGTAGGCGCGCCCCGCCATGGTGGCGTGAGCCCCGAGCACGAGGGCCTTCACGATGTCGCTCCCCCGCCGGATGCCCCCGTCGCAGATCACCACCGTCCGGTCGCGCACCGCGTCCGCGATCGCGGGGAGCACCTCGACCGTGGCGGGCACCCCGTCGAGCTGGCGACCACCGTGGTTGGAGACCACCACGCCGTCGACCCCTTCGTCCGCGGCGCGGGTCGCGTCGCGCACCGACTGGATGCCCTTCACCAGCACCGGTCCCGACCAGATCCCCCGCAGCCACGCGAGGTCCGCCCACGACAGCGTGGGGTCGAACTGCGCGTTGATGTAGTCGGAGAGGGTCACCGGGTCGGAGCCGTCGCCCACCGCGTCGTCGACCGTGAGGTCGTCGGCGGCGGCGCCCCCGGCTCCGACTCCCACGACGTTGGCGAAGCGGATGGGCTCGGACCGTAGGAAGCGCCACGTCCAACCGGGGTGGAGCGCTCCGTCGAGGATCGTGTCCCAGCCGATCGTGGGCGGGAGCGTGAAACCGCGACGCACGTCGCGCTCGCGTCGGCCGAACACCGCGGTGTCGACCGTGAGCACCAGCCCGCGGTACCCGGCGGCGGCCGCCCGCTCCACCATGGCCCGCACGAGGCCGCGGTCGCGCCACATGTAGACCTGGAACCAGTGGTCGGCGGTGGCGCCGCCCGCGGCCGCGACCTCCTCGATCGAGCGGGTGGCGAGCGTCGAGAGCACGTACGGCAGACCGGCGCGGGCCGCGGCGCGCGCGACCGCCAGCTCGCCCGCCGGATCGGCGATGCGCGTGAACCCGGTGGGTGCGAGCAGGAGCGGGAACGCGAGCCGCCGGCCGAACAGGTCCACCGACGGGTCCACCCGGCCGACATCGGTGAGCACCGTGGTGCGGAGGCGCAGCGCCCGGTACGCGGCGGCGTTGGCCGCGAGTGTGAGCTCGTCCTCGGCGCCGCCGTCGATGTAGTCGAACACTCCCCGGGGCAGCCGGCGCCGCGCGAGCGCGCGCAGGTCGCCCACGTCGGCCGCGCGCCGGAGCCGCCGCTCGGTGCGGTCGCCCGACGGCACCTCGAAGCGCACGACCGACCGCAACGTCTCGAGCATCTGCGCGACCCCGGTCATGGCGGCCCCCTCCGAGACGTGCCGGTCGGCGTTCGATATAGCAGCCGTGAACCCCGAGGACCGGCGAGGAACCCGGTGCCGGGAGCTCGTCGACGATCCGTCGCGCCGCGCCACTCCGGGCGTCACGAGCCCTCGTGGGGCACCCCCTCGTCGGGGCGCGCGGCGGCGACGCCCTCGCCGACGGCCCGCTCGCCAGTGGGGAGGTCCACGACGAAGCGGGCGCCGCCCCCGGGGGCGTCCTCCACCCGGACCGCGCCGCCGTGGCGGTGGGCGATGTCGTGCACGATGGCCAGGCCGAGCCCGGTGCCCCCGGTCCCGGCGGACCGGGCCTCGTCGAGGCGGGTGAAGCGCTCGAACACCCGGTCCCGGTCGGCCGGGGGGATCCCGTGACCGTCGTCGGCGACCGCGAGGACGGCCCGGCCGTCCCGCTCGGCGAGGGTCACCGTGACCGTCGAAGCGGCGTGGCGCGCCGCGTTGTCGAGGAGGTTGCGGACCAGGCGCGTGAGCGCGTCACGGTCGCCGCGCACCTGGGCGCCCGACACCCCCGCCGCGTCGATCGTCGGCGCCGCGCCGGCCGTGCCGGCCGTCGCGGTCTCGGTCCGCAGTCGCGCGACCTCGCGCAGCACCACGTCGTCGAGGTCCACGACGTCGCGCCGCAGGGCGAGCGTGCCCGCGTCGCTGCGGGCGAGGACGAGGAGGTCGTCGACGAGCCGCTGGAGCCCCACGACCTCGGCGAGCACGCTGGCCCCCGTGGCCTCCGGATCGGCGGTGGCGGGGTGCGCGCGGTCGACCTCGAGCTCGGAGCGGATCCGGGTCAGCGGCCCCCGCAGCTCGTGGGACGCGTCGGCGACGAAGCGCTGCTGCTCGTCGTGCGCGTGCTCGACGCGGGCGAGCATGGCGTTCATCGTGCGGGCGAGCTGGGCGATCTCGTCCCGCCCGGGGGGCTCGGGCACACGCCGCTCGAGTGCGCCGGCACCGATCGCGTCGACCTCGCGCCGGATGGCGGCGACCGGCCTCAAGGTGCGCCCGACCAGGTACCACACCACGGCCGCGAGCAGCACCGTGACGGTTGGGATGCCCACGAGCAACGAGCGGGTGAGCGCAGCCGTGCTCTCCCGGACGTCCTCGAGGTCGGCGGCCACGTGGACCACCACGGTGCCGTCGGGGCCCTCGGCGCGCCGGCTGAGCACCCGGTAGGGATCGTCGTCCTCGTCGTCGTCGCCGTCGCCGTCGCCGGGCAGCCCGTCGATCGACGCCCAGCGGGTGGTCGCGCCGCGGGGGAGCACGCCGATCGGCCGCCGGGTCTCCAGGTCTCCGGTGGCGGCGAGGACGCGCCCGTCCGGCGTCGTGACCTGCGCCTCGAGGTCGTCGCCCGCGGCCGGGAGCGGGTCCACGAGGTCGCCCCGCCGCACCAGCGCGGCGACCCGGGCCGACTCGCGCCGGATCGCGTCGTCGAGGTTGTCGGTGAGGAGCCGACGCTGCGTGACGACGAGGGCCACGCCCGCTTGATCGAGCGCAACATCCGCCGCGCCGGCGTG
>BTUT01000100.1:1366-8901 GCA_045862935.1 Acidimicrobiia bacterium | reverse complement strand
GGGCGCCGACCTCGTGATCGCGGCCCGGCGGGCCGAGCGGCTCGAGGCGACGGCCGACGAGCTGCGTGCCCTCGGCAGGCGGGTGGTCGCGGTCACGGCCGACGTGGCGACACCCGACGGACCGAAGACGATCGCCGACGCCGCGCTCGCGGAGCTCGGGCACGTCGACATCCTCATCAACAACGCGGGCAAAGGGTTCAACAAGCCGCTCGCGGAGCTCACCGACGAGGACTGGTACGCGAGCATCGACCTCAACCTCATGAGCGCGGTGCGCATGTGCCGCGCGCTCGTGCCCCAGATGCGCGAGCGGGGCTGGGGCCGGGTGATCAACATCGCCACCCGGGTCGCCCGTGAGCCCGACCCCTACTTCGCGGCGTACGCCGCGTCGAAGGCCGGGCTCGTGAACTTCTCGAAGAACCTCGCCAACGCCTACTCCCCCGACGGCGTGCTCACGAACTGCGTCGTCCCCGGGCTCATCCGCAGCGAGGCCATCGACCAGGCGGCGGTGAAGTCGGCGGAAGCGGCCGGGATCACCGTGGAGGAGGTGATGGCCCGCACCCTGAAGAAGCGCCCGATCCCCGCCGGGCGCCTCGGCGAGCCGTCCGACGTGGCAGGCCTCGTCACACTGCTCTGCTCCGACTACGGCTCGTGGATCACGGGGGCGTGCTTCACGGTCGACGGCGGCATCGTCCGCTCCGACCGTTGACCGGTCGATCGAGCCGCCGCGAGCCGCGTCGCTGATGGACTTCGCGTTCACGTCCGAGGAGGACGGGCTCCGCGCCGAGCTGCGCGCCTTCCTCGCGGAGGCGCTCCCCGACTGGTGGCGCGGGATGTTCGTCGACGACGAACGCGTGATGCCGCTCACCCGGGAGATCTGCCAGCAGCTCGCGGCGCGCGGCTGGCTCACGATGGCCTGGCCCGAGGAGCACGGCGGGCGGGGTGCGAGCGTGTGGATGCAGACGGTGCTGCGCGAGGAGATGTGGGCTCACGAGGAGCCTCGCGGCCCGCAGTACATGAACCTCAACTACATCGGTCCGCTCATCATGCGCTTCGGCACGCCCGACCAGCAGGCGGCGTTCCTGCCCCGCATGGCGCGCGGCGAGGTGATCTTCACCCAGCTGTTCTCCGAGCCCGACGCGGGCTCCGACCTCGCGTCGCTGCGCACCCGCGCCGAGGACCGCGGCGACCACTTCGTGGTGAACGGCCAGAAGATCTGGTCGAGCTACGCCGACGCGCCGGCCGACTTCGGGCTGCTGCTCGCCCGCACGAACCCCGACGTGGCGAAGCACGCGGGCATCAGCGTGTTCCTGCTCGACATGACCACCCCCGGCGTCACCGTGCGCCCCATCCCCACGATGGCCGGGCCGCACGAGTTCAACGAGGTGTTCTTCGACGACGTGGTGATCCCCCGAGCGCACCTCCTGCACACCCAGGACGGCGGCTGGGAGGTCATCACCACCGGGCTCACGTTCGAGCGCGTCGGCATCGCCCGCTACGCGCGCGCGGCAGCGGTGCTCGAGCTCGCGGTGGAGCACGCGAACGCCACCGGCCTCGCTCGCGACCCGCTGGTCCGCCGGCTCCTCGCCGACCTCGGCGCGCGCATCGAGGCCGCCCGACTCCTCAGCTACCGCGCCGTCTCGATCCAGGCCCGCGGCGAAGTGCCGACGGTCGAGGCCTCGCTCTCACGGATGCACAACACCGTGGTGGAGCAGCTCACCGGCAACGTCGTGATGGAGGTGATCGGCGCCGGGGCCCAGCTGCGCCCGGGCGACCCCGACGCACCCCTCGGGAGCGAGCCCACCCGTCACTGGCTGCGCAACGTGCCCACGACGGTCGCCGCGGGCACGCTCGAGGTGCAGAAGAACATCGTCGCCCAGCGCGGGCTCGGCCTGCCCCGGCCCGGTTGAGGCGCGCGTGGACCTCTTCCCGACCCCCGAGCAGGCGCTCCTCGCCGACACCGCGGCCGACTTCGTGGCCCGCTCGGTCGACACCGACCGCGTGCGCGAGCTCGAAGCGAGCGACGAGGGGTTCGACCCGGGGCTGTGGGCCACGATGTGCGACCTCGGGTGGACCGACCTCGGCCCGGTGGAGCTCGCGCTCGTGGCCGAGCAGCTGGGTCGGGGCGCCGTGCCGTCGCCGCTGGTGACGACCGGTGCGCTGCGCAACGCCCTCCCCGCCCTCGCGGCCGCGCTGCCCGCCGACGCGGGCGCGACCCTCGCCGCGCTCGTCCCCGGCGCGACCCACGAGGGCGCAGGTCCCCACCCGGCGCTCGACGGCGCCACGGTCACCGGCCGGTACCTCCTCGTGCCCTACGCGCCCGCCGCGCGAGCCCTCGTGGTCACCACCGCCGACGGCCTCGCGACGGTGGATCCGCGCGCAGGCGGCGTGACCCTGGGCCGCCAGGAGGTGATCGGGGGCGACGCCTGCTGGCGGGTCGACCTCGAGGGTGCGCCGGCCACCCCGATCCCCGGCGACCTCGGCCACGTGCTCGACCACCTCGGGGTCGCGGCGCTCGCGTACACCGTCGGCGCGGCCGAGGGCGCCCTCGCCCTCTCTGTGCAGCACGCCAAGGACCGCCACCAATTCGGTCGGCCGATCGGCTCGTTCCAGGCCGTCGCCCACCGCTGCGCCGACATGCGCGCGGAGGTCGAGGCGTGCCGCATGCTCGCGTGGCGCGCGGCGTGGTCACTCGACCAGGACGCCGCCGGCCATGGCGACCGCGGCCGCGTGCGCTTCGCCGTCGACGGTGCGCTCGCGTACGCCAACGACGCCCTCCGGCGGGTCGCGATGCACGCCCACCAGGTGCACGGTGCGATCGGGTTCTCCACCGAGCACGACCTGCACCTGTTCACCCGGCGCATCAAGGCGTTCGAGCTCTCGTACGGCGGCACCGCGCTGCACCAGGACCGGTTCGCGGCGAGCCTCGGGCTCCGGTGGTGAGCCGCACCCCCGCCACGACCTTCGCGGCGCGACTCTCGGAGCACGCCCGCCGCACACCCCACAAGCTCGCGGTCGTCGCGGGCGACGAACGCCTCACGTACTCCGCGCTCGACGCGCGCGTCGCGCGCGTCGCGACACGGCTGGCACGGGAAGGGGCGCGCGCCGACGGCGTCGTCTCCTCACAGCTGCCGAACGGCGTCGACGCGCTCGTCCTCGCGCTCGCCGTGAACCGCCTCGGCGCGGTGCACAACCCGATCGGCCTGATCGCAGGGCCGCGCGAGGTCGACTTCATCCTCGACCAGGCCGCCAGCGCGGTGTTCGTCGACAGCCCCGGGCACGCGGTCCTCGTGGCCGGAGGCGACGGCGGCCGCGACGACGACCGGGCGGGGGTCGCGCCGCCCGTGCCGGCGGCGCCGCCCGACGTTCCCCGGTTCCTCGTGTACACCTCCGGGTCCACCGCCGACCCGAAGGGCGTGCTGCACTCCGACGCCACGCTCACCGCCGAGTGCGCCGCGCAGGCGGCATACCACCGCATCGGCCCCGACGAGGTGTTCGTGATGCCGTCGCCGATCGCGCACGTGTCGGGCCTGATCTACGGCATCCTGCTCCCCGTCTGGCTCGGCGCGACGAGCGTCCTGCTCGCCCGCTGGGATCCCACCGAGTTCCTCGCGGCGATCGAGCGCGAGCGGGGCACGTTCTCCGGCGGCGCAACGCCGTTCCTCCAGGGCCTCGTCGACCATCCCGACGTCGACCGCTACGACCTGTCGTCGTTCCGGGTCTTCCCCTGCGGCGGCGCCGACGTGCCGCCCGACCTCATCCGCCGCGCGCGCGAGCGCCTCGGCCTGCGTACCGGCCGGGGCTACGGGTCCACCGAGCTCCCCAGCACCACGTCGGCCGCCGGGCCCGACGAGCCCGACGACAAGCGCGCGCTCACCGACGGGCGCCCGATCGGCGACAACCAGGTGCGCATCGCCGCCGACGGCGAGATCGAGGCCACCGGCCCCGAGCGCTTCCTCGGCTACCTCGACGCCACGCTCGACCACGACGCGCTCACCGCCGACGGCTGGCTGCGCACCGGCGACCTGGGCACGATCGACCCCGAGGGCTACCTCACCGTCACCGGCCGCGCGAAGGACGTGGTCGTCCGCCTCGGTGAGAAGATCCCCGCGCGCGAGGTGGAGACGCTCGTCGCGCAGCATCCCGCAGTTGCCGACGTCGCAGTGATCGCGCTCCCCGACGAGCGCACCGGCGAGCGGGCGTGCGCGTGCATCGTCGTCCGCCCCGACGCGACCGGGACGGCGGCCCCGTCGCTCGACGACCTCACGGTGTTCCTCACCGAGCGCGGCCTCGCCCGCCGCCGCCTTCCCGAGCAAATCGAGGTCGTCACCGACCTCCCCCGCTCCCCCAACGGCAAGGTCGACAAGCGCGCGCTCCGTCAACGCTACGACAGGGCACGGTGACCGGACCCGACGCGACCCTCAACCGGCGATGGCTTCATCGCGCGTGATGATCAGGTACGGGCGACGCGCCCATCCCGGGTCGTCGTACCACCAGACCTCGCCTCGGGCTGCCACGGTCCGAAGCCGGCGTCGGCTTCCCCTCGATCGAGTCGCGCAGCAAGCTCGGCGGTGGAACGATCGCCCGCGGCTTCCAGCGATAGTGTGCGGCGCCATGATCGAGAACCCCGAGACGCTGATCCTCGACCGCGACGGTGCCGTGCTCTGGGTGCGGCTGCACCGCCCCGAGGCCCGCAACGGGATCAACCACGTCATGCGCGACGAGCTGGTCCAGACCTTCAAGGACGTCGACGACGACGACACCATCCGCGCCATGGTGCTCACCGGGTCCGGGCGTGACTTCTGCACCGGCGGCGACCTCATGCCGGCCGGCGACGGCGAGCGCGCCGCCGTGCGCCAGAGCACCCAGATGGACTACCGGCGCGCGGTGCGTCCGTTCCAGGAGGTGACCAAGACCTACTGGGAGATGTCGACACCGGTGGTGAGCGCGGTGAACGGCACCACCGCGGGCATGGGCTGGATGCTCGCGCTGCTCGCCGACCTCGTGGTCGCCGCCGAGGGCGCGCGCTGGACGCACGTGTTCAGCCGCCGGGGCATGGTGCCCCACGCCGGCGATCCGTTCTTCTTGCCGCGGGTGCTCTCGTTCCACCGGCTCAACGAGGCGATGCTGCTCTCCGACACGCTCACGTCGGAGACCATCGCGCAGTGGGGCTGCGTGAACCGGCTCGTACCCGCCGACCAGGTCGAGGCCACCGCCGGCGAGCTCGCCCAGCGTCTCGCGGCGGGCCCCACGCGCAGCCTCGGCATCTCGAAGCAGATGTACCGCCGCTCGCTCACGTCGAACATGGAGACGATGTTCTACGAGGAGGCCGACGCCACCGCACTGGTGACCAACACCACCGACCGCGTCGAAGGCGTCCGGGCCCTCATGGAGGGCCGCCCGGCCGAGTTCACCGGCAACTGAGCGCGGAGCGCGGAGCCTCGATGCACGCGCCGCTGCTCCACGGCCTGCGGGTCGTCGAGGTCGCGATCCTCGCCCCGAACATGGTGGGGATGCACCTCGCCGACCTCGGCGCCGACGTCATCAAGGTCGAGGTGCCCGGGCGCGGCGACTACACGCACTCGGTCGGCTACCTGCGCAAGGGCGGGCTCTCGTTCCTGCACCTGCGCTGGAACCGCGGCAAGCGGAGCGTGGCGATCGACCTGCGGTCGCCGGAGGGCGCCGAGGTGTTCCTCGACCTCGTGCGGAAGTCCGAGGTCGTGATCGAGGGCATGCGGGCGGGTGCACTCGCCAAGCGCGGCCTCGGCTACGAGCGTCTCCGTGAGGTGAACCCGGCCATCGTGTTCTGCGCGACGTCGGGGTTCGGCCAGACGGGACCGTTCCGCGATCTCGCGACGCACGGCGTGGCCTACGACGCGTACGCGGGCCTCGCGCTCCCCGAGCGCACGGAGGAGGGGTTCCCGTCGATCCCGTCGAACTACAAGGACATCGGGACCCAGGCCGGCGCACTGTACGCGGCGATGGGGATCCTCGCGGCGGTCACCCGCGCGCGGGCCACCGGCGAGGGTGCGTTCATCGACGTCGCCCAGGCCGACGCCGCGGTCTCGTGGAGCGCCGGCGCGCTCGATGCCGTGATGAGCGACGCGGTGGCCCCCGGCGGCGGCACGCCCGGACCGCCGCCCATGCGGGACGCGGTGCGGTACCAGTACTACGACACCTCGGACGGTCGCACGATCCTGTTCCAGGCCTCCGAGCGGCACTTCTTCGTCCGGTTCTGCACCGCGATCGGGCGGGAGGACCTGCTCGAGGGCGACCTCGGCTCGGAGTTCGGCGAGCACGCCAGCGGCGACCTCGAGCTGCGCCGCCAGCTCGCGGACATCTTCGCCACCCGCACCCAGCAGGAGTGGGTCGACTTCCTGCTCGAGGTCGACGTGCCCGGCGCCCCGGTGCACCGGGTGGTCGAGCTCCCCCACGACCCCAACTTCACGGCCCGGGCCGACATCGTCGAGCACGACCACCCCGTCGCGGGCCACCTCCGGCTGCTCGGCAGCCCGGTGAAGACCGACGCGCCCCGCGCGCCCATCGGCCCCGCACCGTCCACCGGGCAGCACACCGACGAGATCCTGCGCAACCTCCTCGGTTACGACCCCGGCCGCATCGGCACCCTGCGCGCCACCGGCACCGTCGCGTAGCTCACCACACACCCAGCCCACCTCGACGTGCGTCCCACAGCCGCGCATCCGTGCTCTGGGAACGCATCTCGACGTGCGTCCCACCGCCGCGCATCCGTGCTCCGGGGACGCATCTCGGGACCGCACCCAGTCGGGCGGGGGTCGGGTCAGGCAGACCAGGTGGCGATGAGGTCGTCGGTCGTGGTGAGCGTGGCGAGGAGCGAGAGCGTGTTGTCGAGGACGGCTTCGACGTACTCCGCACCCACGCCGGCCACCGCGTCGCGCGGGATCACCACCTGGTAGCTGCGGTTCACCGCGTCCATCACGGTGGACAGCACCGCGACGTTCACCGACACCCCGGTCACCACGATCGTGGTCACCCCCGCGTTGCGCAGCGCGGCGTCGAGGCCGGTGTCGTACAGCGCGGAGAGCCCGTGCATGCGGGGCATCACCAGATCGGCCGGCTCCGCACCCAGCCCGGGGTGCAGGACCGCCTTCGGCGCAGGGCCCGGTGCACCGGGCTGCCGCCGCTTCGCGGTCGCCATGAAGAGCCGCGCGTTCGAGCTCGAGCCCAGACGATCGGGGCGGGACTCCGCGGTCGCGTGCGCCACGACCACGCCGGCCGCGCGAGCAGCGCGCAGTAGCTCGGCCACCTTCGGAACCATCGTGGTCGCCGCCGCCGCGAGGTCGGGGAGGATCGAGCCCTCCCCCACGACGTCTTGTTGGACCTCGATGGTGAGGACCGCGGTGTGGCCGGGAGCGACGAGCGACGCGAGATCGAGCGGCATCGCGGGAGGATAGGTCAGATGGGCCGCCCGCTCCGCCCTCACCCGACCGACGCGTACGCCGCCGCAACCAGGGTCTCGGTGCGGCGGTCGCCGGTCATGCCGAGCTGCATCTGGTTCA
>BTUT01000100.1:0-1266 GCA_045862935.1 Acidimicrobiia bacterium | reverse complement strand
GCAACCAGGGTCTCGGTGCGGCGGTCGCCGGTCATGCCGAGCTGCATCTGGTTCATCACGTAGCCGAACCCGATCCCCGCGTCGCGGTCGGCGAACCCGAGCGATCCGCCCGCGCCGGCGTGCCCGAACGCGCGCGCCCCGACGCCCGGCGGCAGCATCACGGGGCCCGTGAACCCGAGGCCGAACGCGGTGGGGATGCCGAGCACCTTGTCGTCGCCCTCGGAGCGGATCACCGTCGCGCGGTCGACGGTGTCGTCGGCGAGCGCCCGGAATCCGTCGACTTCGCCGATGCACGCCGCGTAGAGGCGCGCCAGTGAACGCGCGTCGCCGATGCCGTTCGAGGACGGCATCTCGGTCGCGTGCAGCGCGCGGGTGTTCCACATGTCGTCGTAGCGGAACAGCCCGGACGGGCCGCTCATCACCTTGCCCATCAGCGTGTCGGGGTCGGCCATCGCCTGGTCGATGAGCGCCTGGAGCGCGGCGTCGGCCGCCGGTGGGTACAGCCGAGCGACGCGCGGCTCCAGGGCCTCCGGCAAGCCGATGAAGTAGTCGAGCCCGAGCGGCGCGGCGAGCTCGGTCGCGAAGAACGCACCGAGCGACCGCCCGGTGACCCGGCGCACGATCTCGCCGGTGAGCCAGCCGTAGGTGCGGGCGTGGTAGCCGTGGGCCGTGCCCGGCGCCCAGCTCGGCGCCTGCGCGGCGAGCGCCCGCACCACCGGCTCGACGGCCATCACCTCGTCGAGCGTGAAGGTCCCCTCGCAGTGCGCGAGGCCCGCGCGGTGCGAGAGCACGTCGGCGACCGTGATCGCGTCCTTGCCGTTCGCCGCGAACTCGGGCCAGCAGCTCGCGACCCGTGCTCCGGGGTCGAGTCGGCCCTGCTCGATCAGGCGGTTGCCCACGACGGCGGTGACGCCCTTCGTGGTGGAGAACGTGAGGCCCAGGGTGTCGCGCGCCCACGGACGCGCCGCGTCACGATCCGCGAGCCCACCCCACACGTCGACCATCGCGCGCCCGTCGGCGTAGACCGCGCACGCCGCACCCACGTCACCGTGGTCGACGAAGTTGCGCGCGAACGCGTCGGCGACCGCGCCCCAGCCCTCTTCGACGTCGCCGTGGATCGCGACGCCCGCCATCGCGCTACTCGCCCGGCCCGCCCGGTCCGGCACCCAGCCGTGCGAGCGTGGGGGGGGGCGGGGGCCGCCTCGCCCCCCGGCGGGCCGGCCCCCGCGGGAGCGGGGCGGTGCAGCCCCCCCCCCCCCCCCGCGG
>BTUT01000099.1:0-8928 GCA_045862935.1 Acidimicrobiia bacterium | reverse complement strand
TTCGCGGCCGACCACGTGTCGCGGTCGAGCAGGATGGCCTCGACGTCGTCGAAGCGAGTGACCAGGTAGTGGTCGAAGTCGGGCAGGTAGAAGACGGGACCCTCGTCGCGGAGCCGGTTGAGCACCGGGAACGGGTCGAGCACGACCTCGCGGGCCAGCGGGTCGTACCCGTGGGCGATCGGGCAGTCGGCCACGTCAGCCCTCCTCGGTGGGCATCGCCGACGGGATGTCGACGTACCCCCGGCGCAGGCGGAAGCACCAGCGACCGTCCTCGCGCACCAGCTCGTCGCGATGCCGGCCGATCATCGCCACGACCGGCGTGCCGTCGGGCCCGCGCTGCACCACCGTCCACATCACCTCCGAGGTGGCGGTGTCGCCGGCGATCTGCACGCGGGGGCTCGTGATCAGGTGGTAGCTGGTGCCGACCACACCCGCGAGTGCGCGCTCCATCAGCGCCCGGATCTCGTCGCGTCCCTTGGCCGAGCCCATCGGCCCGAGCCGCACCTCGCCGTCGGCGGCGAAGAGGTCGGCGTAGGAGGCGAAGTCGCCGGCGTCGAGGTGCTGCCCGTAGTCGACGAACAGCTGATGGATCTCGTCGCGGTCCTCGAGGCGCCGCAGCCGTTGCTCAATGGAGAGGGCCTCACTCATGACTCGTCCTCGTGGCTCGGGATCGGGAGGCCGCGCATCTTCCGGCAGTGGTCGACCTGGGCGTGGTGGTTGCGGTCGTACTCCTCGATCCACTCCGGCGGCAGCTTCCCCCACGCCTCACCCACCGTGAGCCGCCCGCCCGGGTTGAGGCGTTCGGCAGCGACGACATCGCCCACGAAGATCGTGTTCTCGTCGTTGTCGAGGCTTCCCGTCACCCGGCACTCGACGTAGGTGAGCGCGCCGAGCAGGACCGGTGCGCCGGCGACGCCCGGCTTCGCGCGGAGACCGCTGAGCTTGTCGCCGTCGCGGCCCGAGCTCCCCCCGAGCGTCATGAGGATCTCGAGCGACTCGTCGATCACCTCGGGTGCGCTGCCCAGCACGTGGATGACGAAGACGCCCCCGTCCAGGATCAGGTCGTGGGTGAAGTTGTACTTCGTGATGCTGACCGTGGCGCGCGGCGCCTCCGGGACGATCCCCGCCGATCCACCCGAGAGCGACATGAGCCCGTTGGTCCGGCCGTCGTGCACGGTGGTCACGGCCACCGGGTAGGGGCGCAGGCCGGACAGGGCGTTGTTGGCGACGGAGAGATCCAGCGGCATTCGGCCTCCTCGGAGGGGTTCGACGCAGTACGCAGGGCGTGATTTAATCGTGTTCAATGACCACCGTCAAGCGCAGCCGGGGCGGCACCCAGCCCGACCCCCTCAGCCGCGACAACATCCTCGACGCCGCGATGCCGCTCGTCGCCGAGCACGGGATCGACGGCGTCTCGCTCCGGATGGTGGCCGACGCGCTGGGCATCTCGAGCCCCGCCCTCTACCACTACTTCTCCGGTCGGGACGACCTGCTCGACCGGTGTTGCGAACGGGTCGCCGCCGAGGTCGACCTCACCGTCGACCCGACTGCGCCCTGGGACGACGCGATCGTCGCGGTGATCCTGAACATGCACCGCACCTTCGCTCGGTACCCCGGAGTCGCCGCCCGGGTGCTCCCTGCGCAGCGACCGTCGCGCGCCGCCGACCGGATCTCGGTGGTCGTCTACGAGCTCGCACTCCGAGCCGGCTACTCCACCAACGCAGCGGAGGACCTCCTCGCGGCCATGCGCGTGGTGTTCGGCGGATGGCTGCTCGGCAGGCGATCCGGTCTCTCCGATCGCAGCACCGATCCTGCACTGCTCGAGCGGATCCTCCGTTGGACGATCGCCGGATTCGTGCAGTCGGAGCCGGCCGAACCCGACCGCTCGACCCTCGATGCACCGTCTGGAGATCTCGATGCCTGACGGACCGGTCCACCTCATCGCCCACTTCACGGTCGACGACCCGGTGACGTACCGCCGGTACGAGAAGGGCATCTTCCCGACCCTGAAGGCACACGGCGGTCGCTTCGTCACCTACGACGACGCAACCACCGTGCTCGAGGGTGACCACGCTCCCGGCCGGATCGTGATCGTCGAGTTCGACTCCGAGGACGCCTGCCTCGCGTGGTGGCACTCCCCCGAGTACACGGAGATCGCGCAGCACCGCCGCGACGCAACGACCACACACTCGATCGTGATCGTCCACTCGCCACCGCCCCGCTGATCTCGGGACGTCGACCTGGCCAGCCCGATCAGGCGACGAGCCGCACGGGGAGCTGCCGGTGGCGTCGGACCATGAGGCTGTCGACCCACTGCGGCGAGTGCCCTGAGTTGAGCGTGATGCTGGTGGTGCGTTCGAGGAGCGCGCTCAGCACGATGCGCGCCTCCATCCGGGCGAGCGGTGCCCCTACACAGTGGTGGATGCCCCGCCCGAACGCGACGTGATGACGCGGCACCGGCCGTTGGAGATCGACCTCGTCGGGTCGTTCGAACTCGGCGGCATCGCGGTTGGCCGCGCCCCACAGCAGCAGGACCGTCGAATCGGCGGGGATGTCGACGCCACCGAGGCTGGTGCCTTCCGCCACGTAGCGCATGTGGAAGCGAAACGGCGCCTCCAGGCGAAGGGCCTCCTCGACGAAGGTCGGGATCTCGTTCACGTTCTCGCGGAGGTGCTGCTGGAGGTCCTGGTCCTCGGCCAGGATCCGCATCGAGTTGCCGAGCAGGCTCGTGGTCGACTCGCCACCGGCGCTCAGCAGGGTCTGCAACAGGGCCAGGGCTCCGAACTCGTCGAACACGCCGTCTCGGAGACCGCGGGCGACGGTGCCGAGGAGATCGTCGCTCGGTTCCGTCAGGGCCATCGCGACCTGGTCGGCGATGTAGGACTGGACCTCACCGCTGCGGGCGATGAGCACGTTCAGCTCGTCGAGGGACAACGTCGAACCCAACAGCTCGGTGGAGTCGAACGCGGCGCGGAGCAGTTGGCCCAGGTCGCTGTCGTGGAAGCCGATGAGGCGACTGATCATCGTGATCGGCACGATGTTGCCGATCGCGTCCATGAACTCGACCGTTCCCTCGTCGAGTGCTCGCGCAACGCACCCGTTGGCAAGGTCGACGACATCGGACTCGAGCGCGCTCATTCGCTTGGCGACGAGCTCGGGGAAGATGGTGCTCCGATGCACTGCGTGCGCGGGGGGATCCGCCGTCGCGAGCACCTGGCCGGAACCGTCACCGAAGGTGACCCGGCACGGCAGCCCGTCGTCGCCCCGGTAGAGCAGGCACCGCAGGTTCGACGAGAAGTCCTCGACCCGGCTGGTGGCCTCCGCCACCAGCTCGAACGAGGCGACCGTGAACACGCCGGTGCCCGGGACCTCCCACACCGGCGCCTCCGCGCGCAGCCGGCGGTAGAACGGGTACGGATCCGCGATCACGCTTCGGTCAAGGAGCAACGTTCCGGGAATCGGCGGGGTCATGTCGCCATCCTGTCGCTTCGGTGCTGCGGGCGGGCCTGATCACGTCGCAGGGCCCCGTCGACGAGGGCGTGGAACTCGTTCGCGGCGAGCGTCGGTGCTTCGGGTGATCCGGATGCGATGTCGAGGAGGACGTACTCGTTGACCAGGACGGAGAACATGTGGGCGAGTGCCCGGGCATCACCGCTCCGGATCTCGCCGACGCGTTGACCGCGGTCGACGATGCCGGTGAGGATGTCCATCGCGGCGTCGAAGCGGGCGTCGACGTCGCCGGCGTACTCGGCGAGGACGGGGCCGGTGATCGTGGTGCCTCCACGCATCTGTCGGAGCAGGAGACGGAAGTCGGGCCGCTCGGCGAAGAACGCCACGGTGACGTCGATGACCTGGTGGAGCTGCGCGAGCGGCGCGACGTCGTGCTCGGTGACGTGGCGCAGCGCGTAGACGAGCTCGTCGCCGCGGCGGGTGAGCGTCTCGGCCAGGAGCTGCTGCTTGTTCTCGAAGAACAGGTAGATCCCCGCAGTCGAGAAGCCCGATTCGGTCGCGATCGCGCGGAGCGAGCCGTCTCGGATCCCCTCCCGGCTGAACACCAGTTCGGCCGCGTCGAGGATGTCGGCCCGGTTCTGGGCTCGGCGGGCGGCGCGACGCTCGCTGCGCCGGTCGACCTGGGGCTCGATCTGGGGCTCGGTCTCCACCATGGCGGCACCCTTGTCTGGTTGACAGCCGTCCACTAAATTAGCCGATCGGCAACTTCTTTGGGGGTTCGATGGGTGAGCACGGTCACGTCGAGGCGGTCCGCACGGCGGTAGGAGCGTTGAACGCGGGTGACGTCGCCGGGTATCTCGGGGCGTTCACGCCGGCGTCGGTGCGGTGGGTCCCCGGCATCCCGGAGCCGTTCCCGCTGTCTGCCATCGCGGAGAACATCGCCGCGTTGCACGGCGCGTTCACGGGGTTCCACCTGCACGAAGACCTGCTGTTCGGCGCCGGACGCCACGTGTGCGCCCGGTGGCGGATGGTCGGCACCCACACCGGCGAGTACCTCGGCATCGCGGCGACGGGTCGTGCGATCTCGGTGGAGAACTGCGAGATCTACGAGTTCGACCACGACGAGGGCGGTCTCGTCGCGACGACCTGGAGCTACGGCGACCCGGCTGCGCTGTTCCACCAGATCGGGGGCGTCCCCGGTGGCGGCGACGCCCCGTGAGCGACATCCCCGGCACTCTGCTGCTCGACCCCGAGGTGCTCGAAGACCCCTACCCGTTCTACGACCGCCTCCGCCGTGAAGCACCGGTGTGGCGGGTGCCCGGCACCGACGTGTTCGTCGTCAGCTCCTTCGCCGCGGTGGCCGAGGTCACCGGACGCGTCGAGGAATTCTCCAACCACGTCCTCCGGTTGCTCTACCGCGACGAGCACTGGCTCCCCCAACCGCTGGCCTTCGGGGACGCCGCCTTCCAAGCGCTCGCGAGCGCGGACCCGCCCCGCCACACCGTGCACCGACGCACCGTGTTCCCCGACCTCGTCGCGCGACGCATGCTCAGCCTCGAATCCGAGGTCGACGAGATCGCCGCGGGATGCATCGAGCAGCTCGTCGGACGGGGCCAGGGCGACTTCATGGCCGACGTCGGCAACGTCGTTCCGATCACGATGATCAGCCGACTGATCGGCTTCCACGGCAGCGACCCGCAACGCCTCCTCCAAGCCGCCTTCGACTCGACGCTGATGATCGGTGTCACCATGACCCTCGACGAGCTCCTCGACCTCGTCGCGAAGAGCGACGACATCGGATCCTGGATCAGCGAACAGCTCACCGCCGGAGAAGCCGGACAAGCCGACGACGGCGTGCTCCTCGGCACCATCGCCCGCGGCGTGAGCGACGGAGCGATGACCCACGAAGAAGGCGTCATCATCCTCCACACCCTCCTCAGCGCCGGCGGAGAGTCCACCACCAGCCTCCTCGGCAACGCCGTACGGATCCTCGCCGAACGCCCCGACCTCCAACAGCAGCTCCGCGACGACCCCACCCTCGTCCCCGCCTTCGTCGAAGAAGCCGTACGCCTGGAATCACCCTTCCGATTCCTCCTGCGCTCCGTCCCCGCCGACACCACCCTCGACGGCGTCGACATCCCCGCCGACGCCACCGTGCTCCTGTTCTGGGGCGCCGCCAACCGCGACCCCGACGAGTTCGACCACCCCGACGACGTCATCCTCGACCGAGAAGTCCCACGCCACCACGTCGCGTTCGGACGCGGCATCCACCACTGCGTCGGCGCACCCCTCGCCCGGCTCGAAGCCCGGACCGTCCTCACCCGGCTCCTCGACGAGACCAGCTCCATCACCCTCGACCCGGACGACCCACCCCGCCGCGTCCCGAGCCTCCTCGTCCGCCGCCACGAGACACTCCCCGTGATCGTCGTACCGCGCGCGCCGTAGCCTGGCCGCTCGTACGCACCGGACACCCCTCGAGCATCCTCCGGGAGCTCTCGCTTCCTCGTCCACGCCACGCAGCCTGGGCCGGGGACCCCCGTGCGCCCTCCCGCTTGATGGGACCCGAGGTCTGCACTGGCCGTCGACCGCGCGTCGCGAGCGCTCTCAGGGGCTTACAGAGGGCATGGGACGTGATCACGCGCTGCATCTCGATGGCCTCGACCGCCTGCAGTATCGCGCCAGCCCTCGTCACGACGGACCGACACATCACGGCCGGGGCATCGTGTGATGGCCCTCACTCGCCGGTCCGGCTCGCTCGGAACGCCGGCCTCACCGGGCACTCACATCGGTGCGGAATGGCAGGTCCAGCGATCACACGTTGACAGGTTTCCCTGCGGGAAACCTGTTGGACGTCCCGTTGGCGGTGTCCAGTGAAGTTCACGGTCACGCCGCTGGGCGGGGGCAGAGGCGATGCGGCCCGGCTGGTGGATTCGATCGTCCGGTACCTCCAGCCGCCGTCGAAGACGCCGGGCCGGGACGCCGTGTCGGGAGGTCCGGGTCCGGAGCGGTACTACGCGGACCGTGGTGAGGAGCCAGGCCGGTGGCTCGGCCGCACGGCCCACAGCATGGGCCTGACCGGCTCGGTGCAACGAGACGACTTCGCGAAGGTGCTCGGCGGTCGGGACCCTCACACCGACGAGCGGCTCATCACGGCCCAGGGCTCGGCCGGTCGCCGTGGGACGCTCGGCTCGGGCACGCACACCCGCGTGGCAGCAGCCGGCGAGCCGCTCTACGGAGTTGCTGACGCGGCGGTCGCGCTCGGCGTGTCTCGAAGCGAGGTCGAGCGGATGCTCGATGTCGGCACCGCCGTCGCGGTCGCGAGCATCCCGCGCGCGGTCGGCCCCTCAGGGTTCGCGGGGCCGTTCGGACATCCCGTTCGACCTCACGTTCGGCCTCCCGTTCGGCCTCCCACCGGCGGTCCGGTACCGACAGGGCATCCCGCTGGGCATCCCGTTCGACCTCCCACGGGCGGTCCGGTGCCGGCAGGACATCCCGCTGGACCTCCCACGGGCGGTCCGGTGCCGGCTGGACCTCCCGTTGGACATCCCGCAGGGCCTCCCGTTCCCGGTTTGGTGGGCGTGATGGGTCAGCCGCCAGGCGCGTACCTCGTCCCGTTCATCGAAGACGACGGTTCACGGTGGGTGCGGGCCAGCGAGCTGGAACGGTGCGCCCGAGCACGCGACGCCGAGATCGATCCTGCCGACGTCCGGGAACTCGGCGCCCCCGAGGATCGTCTCTCCTTGGCGGAAGCGGCCCGGCTCGTCGGCGTGACCAAGCAGTACCTGCGCGGCGCCGCCCGCCACCACGAGGCGCACAGCGACGAGATCGACCGGTCCCTCGCCGCCGGTCGCCTCCCGCGACGCGCGTTCCTCGTCGCCGATCGGGATTCGCGAGGCCGTTGGTTCGTGACCCGTGAGAAGCTGGCGGAGTTCCTGGAGCGCCGCCGCCCACCCGCGGTTCGGGTCGCCTACGACCTCACGCTCACGACCGAGAAGTCCCTCGGCGTGCTCGCCCTCCTCGGCGACACCCCGACACGGGAGGCGGTGCTCGGCGCGATCGAAGCCGGGAACGACTGGGCGCTCGGCTGGCTCGAAGACCACGCCGCCCTCGGCCGCGCCGACGGGAAGCCCGTCCCCGCGGAGGGGCTCGCGGTGGCGTCGTTCCGGCACCTCACCTCCCGGGCGCTCGACCCGTTCCCGCATCACCACAACGTGATCATCAACACCGCCCGGACTGAGGACGGCACCCACCGGGGCCTGTGGTCCCGACCCCTGTACGCGAACGCGCAGGCCGCGTCCGCGCTCGCCACGGCCGAGATGCGCCGACAGCTCTCGACGTCGCTGGGGGTGCGGTGGCGACCCGGCCGCACAGGAGGCTGGGAGATCGACGGCATCACCGACCAGGTCATCCGCGAGTTTTCCCGACGCCGCGGCGAGATCGACGACGCGTTGGTGGAGCTCGAAGCCGAGATCGGCCGCGGCGCACACCCGCGCGAGGTCGAGCACATCGTGCTGCGCACCCGTCCCGCCAAGCAGCACACCCCCACCGGCGACCTCGTCGCGTCATGGCGTGAGCGAGCCGCCCGCCACGGCCTCACCCCCGACGCCCTCGCCGCCGTCACCGAACGCGGGCATGTCGAGCAGACGGTCCATGGCGAGACGCTGTTCACCTCGCTGGCTGCGCCCGATGGCATCTGCGTCGGTGGGTCGGTGTTCAGCCGGTCGGACGGGCTCCGCGCGCTTGCCAACCATCCGGTCCCCTCCGGCGAAGGGCGGCCGCAGCCGCTGCTGTGCGGTGCGGCGCGTCTCGTCGACCTGACGGACCAGTTCCTCGCCTCACGCCACGTCGTTCAGCTCACCGACGGCCACGCGCCGCTCTACACGACGGTCGAGATGCTCCAGGTCCAAGAGCGCATCGCCACCCGGTTCGCCAAGGGCCTCCACTGCGGCGCGCACCTCGTCGCCGACCGTCATGTCGACGCCGCCCTCGCACGGCATCCGCACCTCACCGACGAGCAGCGACGGCTCGTGACCGAGTGGTGTCAACGCGGCCATCGCCACGCGACGGCGATCGGCCGGGCCGGCGCCGGCAAGACCACCACCGTCGCCGCGTGCGCCGACGCCTGGAAGACCGCCGGGTACCGGGTCGTCGGCGCCGCAGTGAAGGGTGAAGCCACCCGGACGCTCGCAGCCGCGACCGGGATCGAGTGCGAGACCGTCGCCTGGTACCTCGCCCACACCGACCCCCAGACATTGCCGCTCGACGCGCGCACCATCCTGATCGTCGACGAAGCGTCGACGCTGTCGGACCGGGACCTCGACGCGCTCATGTCCATGGCCGCCACCACCGGCGCATCGCTGCGGCTCGTCGGGGACCCCGCCCAACACGGCGCCATCGCCGCCGGCGGGATGTTCCGGGTCCTCTGCGAACACCACCCGAACCAAACGCCCGAGCTCACCACCCCGCACCGGCTCCAAC
>BTUT01000098.1:0-8967 GCA_045862935.1 Acidimicrobiia bacterium | reverse complement strand
GGCGGTGCTGCTCCCGGTCGCCGCCGAGCCGAGCGGAGCGGGCTGGGGGAGCCCCGCCAAGGGCGACGACTACGAGCAGACGCTCGCGACCGCACTCACCGAGATCGAGGCGTACTGGTCCAGCCTGTTCCCGGTGCTCTACGGCGCGCGCTACGAGCCCGTGCGGGAGGTGATCGCCGGCGGCCCGGGGGTGGAGCTCCCCACCTGCCAGGGCCAGACGCTGGCCTACGACGAGGACATCGCCGACAACGCGCTCTACTGCTACCGGGGGAACTTCATCGCGTACGACGACGCGGGGCTGTTCCCCGAGCTCCACGACGACGTGGGCCCCTTCGCGGTCACCCTCGTGCTCGCGCACGAGTGGGGCCACGCCGTCCAGGACCGCACCGGGAACGCCCGGCGGCGGTCGATCCTCCGTGAGCTCCAGGCCGACTGCTTCGCGGGCTCGTTCACCAGGGCGACTGCGAACGGCGAGACCGATGTCGCGTTCCGCCCCGGCGACCTCGAGGTGTCGATCGCGGCGCTGATCCGCTTCCGCGATGCCCCGGGAACGTCGCCCGAGCACCGCGCGGCCCACGGCAGCGCGTTCGACCGCGTCAGCGCGTTCCAGGAGGGCTTCGACCTCGGGCCCTCGCGGTGCGCGGCGTACTTCGAGCAACCGCCAACCGTGGTCGAGGTGCCGTTCACGAGCCCGGAGGACGTCCGCACCCGGGGCAACGTGCCCGCACCCAACGTGATCCCGCTCACGGTCGAGCTCCTCAACGAGTTCTACGCGGGGGTCGAGCCGGCCTACGTCGCCCGCACCACGACCGACGTTCGCGCCTTCCGAGCCGACCAGGCGCGATCCATCCCGAGATGCGGTCGCTCGCGGCCGGCACGGTCACTCGTGAGCAACCGGGTCTACTACTGCGTCCCCGACGACTACTTCGCGTTCGACGCCCCGTTCCTGGACCGGATCTACACCGAGGTGGGGGACTTCGGCGTGGCCACGCTCCTCGCGAACCCCTGGGCGACCTACGTGCAGACGCTGCAGGGCATCCCCGGCGCCGCCGAGAACTCGCCGGCAGCCGTGCTCCAAGCGGACTGCTACACCGGCGGGTGGAGCGCCGCGTTCTTCAACGGCGTCCTCACCGCGGCGACCCTCTCGCCCGGGGACCTCGACGAGTTCGTGCAGGCCTTCCTCGTGTACAGCCGCGCGCGCAACGTCGCCAGCGACGTTCCGATCACCTTCGTGCGCCTGGCGTTCTTCCGTCGTGGCTTCTTCGAGGGCTACCCGTCCTGCGCGTACCCCGACATCGTCGCGGCGGTCGCCGCGCTCTGACCCCGGCGCCGCGCCGCCACGCCGAGCGTGTGCTCGGTCGCGCGCGTGATCTCGCGCGCGCGTGGTCGTGGCTCACGCCGACCGCGCGGGAGGCCGCGTGGTCGGATGGGTCGGGGTGTCAGCCCCGCGCCCGGCGTCGTGACCAGACGACGCCCCCGACGATCGCCCCCACTGCGACCACGGCCGCACCCGTCACGAGGAGCGCGGTGGGGACGCCCCCGTCGTCACCGGAGCCCGCCTGGTCGCGAGTGACCTCGTCACTCGATGCGCGGACGTCGCCGGGAGCCGTCGTCGGGGTGCTCCCGAGCGGGGAGGTGATCGCCGTGGTGGGTGTCGCGGCGGCGCTCACCACGACGGTCGCCCGGGCGGTCGCGGCGGGGTCGGCTGCGCTGATGTCGACGGTCCACGAGCCCGGGGCCGGCACCGTCAGGGTCGCCTCGTAGACGCCCCGCCCCTGGTCGGCGAGCGCCTGGGGGCCGACGACCTGTCCGGCAGGACCGGTGGCCGTGGCGCTCACCGCGGCACCGGGCACGACGTCGCGGTCGTTGGCGTACTCGAGCAGGACGCGCACCCTCGCGGTGAGCGGAGCAGCGCCGGGAGTGACCTCCACCCCCAGGGTCCCCTGGGCTCCGTGCGCCCCTGCCGGGAGCGCGCCCGCGGCGAGCACCGCGAGTGCGCCGAGCAGGGTGAGCACGGCGCGGCGGGCCGGCGCGCAGGAGCGGGCGGACGCGGAGGAGCGGGCGGGTGCATCCGCATCGGCGACGGTGCGCGCCCGGGCGCCGGCGACGAACCCGCGTCGGATCTCGGATCTCATGCGGTCGATGATCGCAGGGCGCGGGCCTCGCGTGACCATCGCCCGGACCGTGGACCGGCGAGCCGCCGAGCGGCACGGTGCGTCCACGGTTTACTGTGCCGCGATGGCCGAGGTGCACGGCGCGGACCCGAACGCGGACTCGGATGCCGCGCGGACCCCGAGCGCGGGAGATGGCGTCGGGCACTCGCGCCTGCGCGTCGCGACCTGGAACCTCTGGTGGCACTTCGGACCGTGGGAGCGGCGCCAGCCGGTGATCGTCGAGACCATGCGTTCCGTCGACGCGGACGTCTGGTGCCTCCAGGAGGTGTTCGCGGGACGCGACGGCGCCGATCAGGCACAGGATCTCGCCGCCGCGCTGGGCGGGTTCCACGTGGCGCACGCGAGCCGGTTCGACCTCGACGACTTCGACGAGAGCATCGGCAACGCCGTGCTGTCGCGCTGGCCGATCCGGGAGCACGCGATGCACCCGCTCCCCGCGCCGGACGGGCTCGACGAGCTGCGGCTCGTGCTCCGGGCCACGATCGCCGCGCCGTGGGGTGACCTCGAGGTGTTCAGCACCCACCTCAACTGGCGACTCGACCAGAGCCACGTGCGCCAGGCGCAGGTCGAGGCGATCTGCGCTTTCGTGGCCGGGACCCACGCGCGCCGGACGTTCCCACCGGTGCTGTGCGGCGACTTCAACGCCGATCCCGAGTCCGACGAGATCCGCATGCTCACGGGCCTGGCTGCGGTCCCCGTGGAGAAGCTGGTCTTCATCGACGCGTGGCGTGCCGGTGGCGTGGGGCCGGGGATGACCTGGGACAACCGCAACGCGTTCGCCGCCGAGGACTACGAGCCCGACCGCCGGATCGACTACGTCCTCGTGGGCTACCCCCGTGATGCCGGGATCGGCCAGGTGCTGGACGCGGAGCTCCTCGGCTGCGATCCGATCGACGGCACCTGGCCCTCCGACCACTTCGGCGTCGTGGCCACCCTGCGGGCCTGATCCGCCGGACCCCGGGTCGCCCGAGCGGGTCGCCCGGGCGCCATGCCGGACACGCACGGGCCCCTGGGCCGACCACTGCGCCGGGCCTCACCGGGTCGCGGCGATCGACTGGCTGATTCGTGGTCGGATCGGGGACAATGGATGGTCATGGCAGTCGAGTCCCGTGATTCCGTGTCCCTGAAGCCGGCCGAGCTCGATGAGCTCGGCCAACGCGTGCACTCGGTCGGTCTGCCGCTCACCGACGAGCAGCTCGACCACCACGTGGAGCACTTCCCGCTCGTGGTGCTGACCAGCCACGACGAAGTGCTGTCGGGCTTCTTGTTCGGCTCCCTCGAGCGGATCGGCGGCACGCCGTGCATCCTCTGGGGCCTCGGTGCGGTGCGCAAGAGCAAGGTCGCGCGCCCCGCGCTCGAGGAGCTCGTCGGCGAGCTCTACCGGCGGGCGGCGATCTCGTTCCCCGACGAGGACGTGCTCGTGGCGGGTCGGATGGCCCAGCCCGCGGCGTACGCGCTGCTCAGCGGCCTCGCCGACGTGTGTCCCCGCCCGAAGTACAACCCCAACGGCGAGGAGCGCGCCTGGGGGCGGCGCCTGGCCCGACGCTTCGGCTGCGACGCCCGCTACGACGACCGGAGCTTCCGGGTCGGCTCGGGAGCGGGCCCGGAGCCCGTGTTCGACACCCGCAGCGTGAAGATGGGGGGCAAGGCCGCCGTCGAGATCGTCGGGACGATCGATCCGGCGAGTGGTGAAGCCGTCATCGCGTACGGCTGGGCGATGGCCGAGGCGCTCGCGTCCGGCTTCGGCCGCTGAACCTCCACCCGGCCGCGTCGCCGCCACCGCGGGCTGGGTAGGTTCCACGCCCGTGCGCGCCGCCCACGGGTTCCGCGTCTCGACGCGGCTGCCCGAGCCCCTGACCCCGCTCACCCGCCTGGCGTGGAACCTCGCCGCGATCGCCGACGAGCGGGTGCAGGACCTGTTCCGCCGGATCGACCCCGTGCTCTGGGACGCCGACGGCGTCGACGCGCTCGGGCTGCTCGGTCGCATCCCCCAGGAGCGACTCGACGCCCTCGCGGCCGACGCCGCGTTCGTCGCGGCCGCCACCGAGCTCGACGAGACGTTCGCGCGGCGGCTCAGCGCCCCTCGCTGGTTCCAGCGGGAGCGCCCCGACTCGCTCGGGCTCGTCGCCTACTTCAGCCCGGAGTTCGGGCTCGCGGAGGCGTTGCCGCAGTACTCCGGCGGCCTCGGCATCCTCGCGGGCGATCACCTCAAGGCGGCCAACGACCTCGGCGTGCCGCTCGTGGGCATCGGCCTCTTCTACCACCACGGCTTCTTCCAGCAGAGCCTCGACCGCACCGGCTGGCAGCACGAGCACTTCCGCCGGCTGAACCCGATGGCGATGGCCCTGGCGCTCGTGCCCGACGTCGAGGTGACCGTCGACCTCGCCGGGGTCCCCGCCCGTGCCCAGGTGTGGCGGGCGCAGGTCGGTCGGGTGGACCTCTACCTGCTCGACTCCGACGTCGACGGCAACGACGATGCCGGCCGGATGGTCACCGATCGGCTCTACGGCGGTGGGGAGGAGCAGCGCATCCGCCAGGAGATCCTCTTGGGCATGGGCGGTGTGCGACTGCTCGACGCCCTCGGTCTCGCGCCCGAGGTGCTGCACATGAACGAAGGCCACGCCGGGTTCCTCGCGCTCGAGCGCATCCGGCGCCGGGTCGTGGACGACGGGCTCACCTTCGAGGAGGCGATCGAGGCCTCCCGACCCGGGCAGCTCTTCACCACCCACACCCCCGTCCCGGCCGGGATCGACCGGTTCGGTCGCGACCTCGTCGAGCGCTACTTCGCCGGCTGGGCCGCGGAGTGCGGCGTGACGATCGACACGCTCATGAGCCTCGGCCACGAGCCGGGGACGCCCGCCGGGGCCTCGTTCAACCTCGCCGCGCTCAGCCTGCGCCTCGCCGGCGGCGCGAACGGGGTGTCGCGCCTCCACGGCGAGGTGAGCCGGGCGATGTTCGCCGGCCTCTGGCCGGAGGTGGCGCCCGCCGACGTGCCGATCGGGTCCGTGACCAACGGCGTCCACGCGCTGGGCTGGGTCTCGCGCGACATGGACGACCTGCTGGTGCGGACGGTGGGCTCCGACTGGCCGGAGGCCAGCCCGGACCGCTGGCAGCCCCTGGAGGACGTCGCCGACGAGGCGCTGTGGGCGATCCGGCGCACCCATCGCGAGCGCCTCGTGACGTTCGCGCGGCGACGGGTGCGGGCGGGGCTCGTCGCCCGGGGCCTGAGCGAGCAGGAGACCGAGTGGTGCGAGGACATCCTCGATCCCGGGATCCTCACGATCGGCTTCGCGCGGCGGTTCGCGCCCTACAAGCGGGCCACGCTGCTCCTGCGCGACCGAGACCGCCTCCTCGAGCTCCTCACCTCGCGCAAGCGGCCGGTGCAGATCCTCTTCGCCGGGAAGGCTCACCCCGCGGACGACCACGGCAAGGAGCTCCTGCGCACCGTCGCCCAGCTCGCGATGGAGTCGGAGTGGCGCCACCGGCTGGTGTTCATCGAGGACTACGACATCGGGGTCTCGCGAGCGCTGGTTCGGGGCGTCGACCTCTGGCTCAACACCCCTCGCCGCCCGCTCGAGGCGTGCGGGACCAGCGGCATGAAGGTCGCGCTCAACGGTGGGCTGAACTGCTCGACCCTCGACGGATGGTGGGCGGAGCGCTACGACAGCGACTTCGGCTGGTCGCTGCCCTCGCACGAGTGGATCGAGGACCTCGACGCGCGCGATGCCGCCGAGGCCGCGGCCCTGATGGCCATCCTCGAGGACGAGGTGGTGCCCGCCTTCTACGAGCGCGACGAGTCGGGTGTGCCGCGGGAGTGGACCCGCCGGGCGAAGGCTTCGCTCGCACGCCTCGGCCCGGAGCTCACCGCGACCCGGATGCTGCGTGAGTACGTCGACACCTGGTACCTCCCGGCGAAGCGTCGCGTCGACGAGGTGAGCGCGGAGGGCTTCCGGCGGGCTCGCGAGCTGGTCGCCTGGCGGGCGCGGATCGACGAGCACTGGCCGGGAGTGGCCGTGCGCGCGACGGGCTACGAGGAGCACGTGACCGCGAGCGCCGGGCACCGGGTGGTGGCCGAGGTCGATCTCGGGGGGCTGCACCCCGACGAGGTCGAGGTGGACCTGTGGTACGGGCTCGTCGAGGTCGACGACGAGCTGGTCGACCCCGTCTCGGTGGCGATGACCCGCGAGCCCGACACGGGTGAGTCGCCGGTGCAGCGCTACGGCGCCGAGATCGTGTGCGAGGAGCCGGGCGACTACGGGCTCGCGGTCGCGCTGCGCCCCCGGTTCCCCGACGCGCCGGACCTGGCCCGGGCTCCCCGGCCCGTGTGGGAGCCACCCCTCCCGCCGACCCACGCGTAGTCCCGTCCTGCACGCGACCGGTTCTCAACCAAACGGTTGACAACCGCCGTCCGCCGGCGTAGTCTCCTCAACCAGATGGTTGAACATGCCCGTGCTCCTCGGCACCCGGTGACCGGCACCGACCCACTCACGAGGATCTTCGGCGCCCTGGCCGATCCCACGCGCCGGGACATGGTGGTCCGCCTCGCCGAGGCCGACGCCACCCCGAGCGAGCTCGCCGCGCACTACGAGGTCAGCCTCCAGGCCGTGTCGAAGCACCTCAAGGTGCTCGAGGAGTCGGGTCTCGTGACCCGTGGGCGCGACGCGCAGCGCCGGCCCGCGCACCTCGAGGCCGAGGTGCTCGATCTCATGGCGAAGTGGATCGAGCGCTACCGCCGCCGGGCCGAGGACCGCTACCGACGTCTCGATGCGGTCCTCGCGGCCATGCCCGACGACCTGCCCGAAGGTCCGCGACCCAGCCATCCGATCCCACCCGACCACCCGGAGCACCACGAGACAGGAGACCCCGATGAGCACGCGCACCCGTGAGACCACGATCGAGTCCGACCCGCACGTCCCCCTGATCCGCATCACCCGCGAGTTCGACGCCCCACCCGAGAAGGTGTTCCGTGCCCACGTCGACCCGGAGCTGGTCGTGCAGTGGCTCGGCCCCCGCGACCTGGTCATGACGATCGACCACTGGGACTGCCGTCGGGGCGGGTCGTACCGCTACGTCCACGCCCGGGGCGACGACGAGTACGGCTTCCACGGGTGCTTCCACGAGGTGCGGCCCGATCGGATCGTGCAGACCTTCACCTTCGAGGGGGAGCCCGACGGCGTCGCGCTCGAGCAGCTGCTGATCGAGGATCTCGGGGACGGGCGCACCCGGGTGCGGGTCTCGTCGCTCGTCGAGTCCTTCGAGCTCCGGGACGCGATCCTCGCCAGCGGGATGGAGCACGGCGTGCGCGAGGGCTACGAGCGGCTCGACGAGGTGCTCGCCCGGTGAGCGAGGTCGCTCAGGGCGGGTCCGCACTGACGCCGAGCAGGTTCGCGGTGCGCTCGAAGCGGTCGAGCCAGCGGCGCGCCCGGGGGTCAGCCGATGCGCGCGCGAGCATCGCCGGCCGGGTGTGCTCGCGCGCGCTCAACAGCGCGTTCTGGGCGGCCCAACGGAGGTGGGGCGGGAGGTCGCCCGCGAGCGCGCGCGCCACGAACGCGAGGTTGCGCATCCCGCCGACCGGTGCGCGGGTGGCGTGACGGATCACGGGGACCGCCGCGCGGCACAGCACCTCCCGGGCCTGCTCGGCGTGCTCGTCGTCGAGGCGGATCCCCGCGGTCGCCGTGGCGTCGACGAGCCCGCGCAGCAGGGTGATCGTCGGGCTCCCGGCCGCACCGGCCTGGCGCCACCACGCCCGGAGCACGGTGCGGCGCGCGTCCTCGGGCAGGTCCGGGAGGCCCAGGCGGAGGAGCCGTGGGTCACCACGCAGCGTCTGGGCGAGGGTGGTGGGGTCCGGTGTCGGCTCCCGTTCGGCGAGGGTGCCGGGTGGACCGACACCGATGACCAGCCGGGCGTCGCGCGTCGCGCCGGCGACGTCGAGCGCGGTGACCGCGCCGGTCGTCTCGTCGGTGACCTCCACGCGGGCGACGATCCCCGGCGGCGGCACGTCCGCGGTGGTGCCGGGCGCGCCGCGCAGGTCCCGGGGGTCGATCCGCACCCGACCGATCCGTGTGCACTCGACGCCCGCGAGCGTGGCTGCGGCCCACCATGCCCCGAGGCGCTCGGGCGTGACCGCCGCGCCGCGGGCGTCGCCCCAGAGGCGTCGCCCGTCGCCCGCGGTGGGATCGTTGGACCGCATCGGGGCCAGGGTCCGGGCCATCGCGGGCGCGAGGTCCTCGCCGGTGAGGGCGGTGGCCAGCTCGACGGCGCGCGCCGCGTGCCGCAGCGACTGGCGGGTCTCGATCCCTGCGCAGTCGGCGAAGAACCACGCGCAGCTGCTCGACGCGAGCAGCGCGTGGCGCTGCATCTCGAGGAGCCCCAGCATGCGGGAGACCGATTCCGGGTCGGGGTCCCCGCTGCGGGAGTGCGCTCGCACCAGCGTCCGGCGGTCCGCGAGGGTTCCGTCGATCACCGCGCCGTACGCGTCCCGGGTGGCCCACGGATCCTCGACGATCGCCGCGGCCGCACGCTCGTAGGCGTCGGCGGTGCGCAGTGCGAGGAGGTCGAGCGCCGTGCGCAGGGGAGCGCGCCAGCGTTGGTTCCAGCCGGGATCGCCGCCGGTGACGTCACCGCAGTCGGCCCGCCACCGCTCGACCCCGTGCGCGCAGCTCCAGGAGCTCGGTGACGTGATCTCCACCTCGTCGACGGGCGGGGAGGCGGCGAGGAACGCGGTGAGGCCCCCGACCGTGACCCCGGGCACGAGGGCGAGGTCGTGCAGCGCGCGCGCCAGCGCCATCTCACC
>BTUT01000097.1:0-8971 GCA_045862935.1 Acidimicrobiia bacterium | reverse complement strand
GATGGGCGACCTCCTCCGCCCGTGGCTCGACCGTCCCCGGGACCGTCGAGCCCGGGTGCTCGACGCCGGGTGCGGTCCCGGTGGGAACGGGGCGTGGCTCGCGGCGTACGGCGACGTCGTGGGTGCCGACCTCTCCCGCGACGCGCTGGCCTTCGTCCGCGACCGTCGTCCGGGGACGGCGCCGGTGTGCACCTCGCTCGAGCGAGCCCCCTTCGCCAGCGCCTCGTTCGACCTCGCGGTCGCGATCACGGTGCTCTACTGCGTCGACGATGACCGCTCGGCTCTGCGCGAGCTCGCGCGGGTCGTGTGTCCCGGCGGCGCCGTCCTCGTCATGGAGCCCGCGTTCTCGTGGCTGCGGCGAGCCCACGACAAGACCGTGCACTCCAGGCGTCGCTATCGCCTTCCAGACCTCGTGAGCCGCGTGCGGGACGCGGGCCTGCACATCGAGCGCGCGTCCTACCTCTACTCGTTCCTCGTCCCCCCGGCCGCACTGCTCGCGCTCGCCGAGCGCGTCCGCCCGCACACGACCGAGACCGCCGGCTCGGACATCGAACGCCGTTCGCTCGACTCCACGTTCGCCCGTCTCGCGACCCGCGAGCGCGGCTGGCTCCGCGAGCACAACCTGCCGTTCGGCACCACGATCGCGGTCCTTGCCACCCGTTGAGGCCGGTGGCGCTCAGGCGCTCGGGGTCCCCTTCCGCAGGATCACGAGCTGCCACCAGAGCCCGACGAGGTCGCGAGCAGTGGACGCGACCGCGCGCACCCGGAAGAACTGCGACTGCCCGTGCAGGCGCGGGTAGTGGTGGACCGGTACCTCCACGAAGCGCGCGCCGGCGTCCTGGAGCTTGCGGACGAGCTCGACGCAGATCACACCCGACGTGTGCTCCAGGTGGATCCGCTCGAGCGTCTCCCGCCGGATGAGGCGGAAGTCGCAGTCCGTGTCGCGGATCTTCAACCCGAACATCACGGACACCGCGCGGTGGTACACGCGGCCGATCACCCGGCGCACGAGGTTGTCGGCGCGACGGATCTTGTAGCCCTGCACCACGTCGACATCCGGGGCGGCGCGCGCCACCAGCTGCTCGAGCTCCGCCGGATCGAACTGCGCGTCACCGTCGGTGTAGAAGACCCACTGCTTCGTCGCCGACGCGAAGCCCGACAGCAACGCACCGCCGTAGCCCCGGTTCTGCTCGTGCGTGACCACGCGCAACCGCGGGTGCTCGTCGAGAAGGTCCTTGAGGACGTGGGGCGACCCGTCGGAGGAGCCGTCGTCGATGACGTTGACTTCCCCGTCCGCGCCCACCTTGTCGATCGTGACGAACGCGAGGTTCACCATCGACGCGATCGTCGCCTCGTCGTTGTAGCAAGGGAAGAACGCGGAGATCGACTCGACCGCCGGGTTCACTGGAGTCCGCGACATACCGCTTCGATCTCGTCGTCCGTGATCTCGGGAAAGCAGGGCAACGATACGCACTCGGCTGCCCACGACTCGGCTTCTGGGCACTCGGCGCGCACGAACGAGCGGTAGCCCGGCTGCTGGGTCAGCGCGCGCGCGTAGTGCACCGCCGTGTCGAAGGGCCGCCGCGCGCGCCACGCATCCCGATCGGCGACCCGGGCCACGCACAGGTGGTACACGTGATTCGGGTGATCGGACTGCCAGCGCAGTGCGGGTGCGGCCGCCCGGTACGCGGCGGCGACCGCCCGGCGGCGGGCATTGCCGGCGGCGAGCCGTCGCAACCCGACGCGCAACGCGGCAGCCTCGATCTCCGAGAGACGGGAGTTCCCCGTGACCACTGAGTGCTCGTAGTCGTCGCCGCGCGCGTGGTTGCGCAGCACCCGGATGGTGGCCGCGAGCGCCGCGTCGTCGGTGACGACCGCGCCGCCGTCGCCGATCCCGCCCAGGTTCTTGGTCGGGTAGAACGAGTACGCCGCCGCGACGCTCGGTGCGCCGGGATCGAGCGCACCATGAGCCTGCGCAGCATCCTCGAGCACGGGCACACCGAGATCGGGGAGCGCGGCGGGGTATCCGTACAGGTGCACGGGGATCACCGCGCGGGTGCGCTCGCTCAGTGCCGCGGCCGCCGCCACCGGGTCGATCGTCGCGGAGTCGGGGTCGACGTCCACGAACACCGGCACCGCTCCCGCGGCGACGACGGCGGCGGCCGTCGGGCCGGCCGTCATGGCCGGCACGATCACCTCGTCGCCGGGGGTGATGCCCAGGGCGACGAGCGCGAGGCGCAGCGCCTCGGTGCCCGACGCCACGGCGACCGCGTGGCGTCGCCCGCAGAAGTCGGCGAGCTCGGCCTCGAACGCCTCGGTCTCCGGCCCGAGCAGGAGGATCCCGCGTCGCAGCACCCCCGCGATCGCCGCCGACAGGTCCGGCTCGAGCGCGGCGACGCGGCGCGCGAGATCCACGACGGGCACGGTCGACATCGTTGCTCCGACTACAGGTACCGCTCGAGGTGCTCGCGGTAGAAGGCCACGGTCCGGTCGATGCCCCGGGCGAACGTGGTCTCGGGGCTCCAGCCGAGGACCCGCTTCGCCTTCGAGGAGTCGCCGAAGTACGAACCGATGTCGATCGCGTCGCGATCGGGCGGCCACGGCACGCACTCGACCGATCCGCTCCCCGCAGCCGCGACGATGAGATCGGCGATGGCCCGGAGCGAGAGGCGCTCGTCGTTGCCGACGTTGAAGACCTCGCCCACCGCCTCCGGCGTGGTCGCGGCGCGCACGAGGCAGTCCACGACGTCGTCGACATAGAGGCAGTCGCGCTCCTGCGAGCCGTCGCCGAAGAGGCTGATCGGCTGCCCGAGGAGCGCGCGGCGGATGAAGATCGGCAAGAACCCCTGGAAGTCGTCGCGGAGGCGCTGGCGCGGACCGAACACGTTGGTGAGCCGGACGACGGTGCTGCGCACGCCGTGCACCTCGTGGTACAGCAGGTGGAACCGCTCGGCCGCGTGCTTCGTGATCCCGTTCACGTCGACGGGCGCGACGGGGTGCTCCTCGTCGACCGGCAGGTACCGGGGTCGACCGAAGAGCTGGCGGGTGGAGGTGAACACCACGACCGCGTCGGGGCTCACCCAGCGGAGCGCCTCGAGGAACGCCACCTGGCTGCGGGTGTTCACGTCGAGATCGAAGAGGGGGTCGTTCATCGAGTCGACGTGGCTCACCTGACCGGCGAGGTTGAACACGACCTCCGCGCCGTCGAGCGCGCCTCGCGCGGCGACCGTCCCCAGGTCGGCGGTGACCCGCCGGATGGCGCTCGCCTCACGGCCGTCGAGGTTGAACGGGTTCGCCCCGTGGCGCGGATAGCACGCGTCGATCACGGTGACGTCCGCGCCGGCCCGCGCGAGCGCGAGCGCGAGGTTCGAGCCGATGAAGCCCAGCCCGCCGGTGACCAGGCAGCGACGACCCGCGAGGGATCCGAGGGGAGTCTCCAGAGCCCGGGATTCTACGCCCGCTGGCCGGGCGCGAGCGCGAAGGCGCCACGCAACCCGCCCGCAGGGTGATCAGCCACGCGACACGCAGTGGACGCGGAACGTGGTGCGCGGTGCGCCCTCGCACAGGAGCCCGCCCACCACGGTGCCGTCCGGCACGCGGGCCCACACCAGGAGCGGATCGTCACCCGGATCGATCGCTGCTCGGTACTCCACCTCCACCCACCACGGGAGGGCCGAGTCGTCGAGTACGACCTCCCGCACGACGTCTTCGAGCGCGGCGAGCGAGACCGCGTTGTTGACGTGCCCGAGGACGTCGATGTCGGTGGCCCGCAGCGGCCACGGCCTGGAGGTCCCGTCCGGCGGGTCGGCGTGACGGAGCCGGGTCGAGATCCGCCGGTCGCCCGCGGTCACCCCGTACACGGCGAACGAGTCGCGATCGATGCGCGCCGGTCGCCCGTCACGCCCCACGAACACCCACAGCCCGACCGACTCGACCGCGGGTCCCTCGGCGAGACTGACCGTGGTCCGGCGCTCGGCCGCGCTCGCCGTGACGCCCGAGCACCAGGTCACGAGCGTCACGGGCTCCCGAAACCGCGGGAACCGGTCGATCCGCATCGCGAGGCGGCGCAGCACCCAGCCGTCCGCCAGGCCCGCATCGGCCGCGTCGTCGGTGGCGACGTCCTGGAGCGCTCGGGCCAGCGCGTCGACCCGTATGCGCCCCGACGCGGTCACCTCGCCGAGCCGGACCCGTCGCGATCCCTCGTAGCGTCGCCCGTGATCCCCCAGCGGGACGAGCTCCGGCTCCATGTGCTCAGCGCGCCTCGTCGCGCAGCTGCTGGCGGAGCACGAACTTCTGCACCTTGCCCGACGCCGTGCGGGGGAAGTCGTCGACGACCCGCACGTCCTCGGGCCACTTCGGCCGCGCGAGCCCCGATGCCTCGAGGTGCGTGCGCATGTCCTCGAGGGTGGGGGCGGGGGCGCCCGGCCGCGGCCGCACGAACGCACAGCCGTGCTCGCCGAGGCGATCGTCGGGTGCGGCGACCACCGCCACCTCGGCCACCCCCGGCATCCGCAGCACCAGCTCCTCGATCTCCAGCGCGCTGACGTTGGCGCCACCGCGGATGATGATGTCGGTCTTGCGATCGACGATCGTGAGGTACCCGTCGTCATCGAGCACCCCCACGTCACCGGTTCGGTACCAGTCGGCTCCGGCGAACGCCGCTCGTGTCTGGCGCGGATCGGTGTAGCCGAGGAAGCAGTCGGGCCCACGGCTCCAGATCTCGCCGGGCGTCCCCGCCGCGACGTCGTGGCCGTCGCCGTCGACCAGGCGGATCTCACAACCGAGCATCGGCCGACCGTCGGTGTGCACCCGCTTGTCGTAGGGGTCGCTCCAGTGACAGCCGGTGATCGACGGGTGCTCGGACGACCCGTAGCTGCGATAGGTGGCGATGCCGAGCGCCGCGGCACGCTCCCCCACCGCGGGCGGCACCGACGAGCCGCCCAGGCCGGCGGCCGGCATCAGCGCGGCATGGGCCGGCGAGAAGTCGGGGTGGTCCAGCAGGCTCGTGAGGAAGATCGTGGCCCCCGAGCCGCTGGCGATCTGCTCCTCGACCATGATCTGGAGGACCCGGCCGGGATCCCACGCGTCGATGACGTGGATCGGGTCCCCCTTCCAGATCGGGAGCAGCACACCCGAGAGCATCCCGATGCCGTGGGCGATCGGCGCGCCCACCAGGATGGCTTCCATCTCGGTCGACATGAGCTGCGCGAGCTGCTTGGTCTCGAAGCAGATGCTGCGGTGCGCGTGCACGACCCCCTTCGGGTCGGCCGTCGTGCCCGACGTGTACATGACGAGCCCGGGCTCCGCCGGGTCGACGCGAACGGGCTCCCCGAGGCGATCGTGCTCGGTGAGGTCCCGGAACGGGGCCGTGCCCGCCGGGGTGTCGCCGAGCACGAAGACCTCCTCGAGCGCGTCGAGTCCGGGGCGGACCTGCTCGAGGTTGGCGATCATGTCCACGTGACCGAAACGGTCGGCCGTCAGCAGCACCCGCGCGCGCGACTGACCGAGGATGAAGCCCAGCTCCTTCGCGCCGTAGAAGTGGACGATGGGAACCGGCACCGCACCGACGAGGCCGATCGCCACGAGCGCGGCGGCGGTCTCGAACCAGTTGGGCATCTGGAGCGCCACGGGCTCGCCGGGCGTCACGCCCCGGGCTACGAGCCCGCTCGCCACCCGGCCCGCGAGGTCGGCGAGATCGGACGCCTTGCCCCGGAACGGTCGCGTGGCGGAGTGGAACACCACGGGGAGCTCGGGCCGAGCGCGCAGACCGTCGACGAGCAGCGAGCCGAAGGTGTCATCGGTCCAGAACCCCGCGGCCGTGTACTCACGCACGCGGTCGGGGTCGACGTCGTGGAAGGCGATGTCGCGCAGCACGCCGGGAACCTACCCGGCAACCGACCGGAGGGCCGCTGGACGCGCCCGCCAGACGGGAATACCATTCCGGTCGTGGGGAACCGTGTTCTCGGCGGACCGGGCAACCGGAGCTCGTCCGTCGCCGACGAGCTGGCCGACCGGGCAGTCGACGAGCGCCGGGCGGCGTACGCGGACGAGGTTCGCCGGCTGATCGACGCGGCCTACGACGTGATGCGAGCCACCGGCGACATCGAGCCCCGGGTGGGTGACGTCGTGCGTGCGGCCGGGCTCTCGAACCAGGCCTTCTACCGCCACTTCCGCTCCAAGGACGAGCTGCTCCTCGCGGTACTCACCGATGGTCGCCAGCGGCTCGAGCACACGCTGTCGGCCCGGATGGCGAACGCGCCGGCCGGAGTGCCCCAGATCGTCGCCTGGATCGAAGTCGTGCTCGCCCAGGCCCGCGACCGCACGGCCGCGGAGAACACCCGGCCGTTCGCGGTGAACGGCCATCGCCTCGCCGACCGGTTCCCCGAGCAGTGGAGCGCGTCGCGCAGCGCGCTCCTCGCGCCGCTCCGGGACGCGATCACCGCCGTACACACGGTCGGGGCCGGCGACCCGGCACGCGACGCCGAGGCGATCTACAACCTGGCGTTCGGGGCGATGGAGACCGCGATCGTCCGGCGCGTCGTGCCCACGCGTGACGAGGTCGACCACCTGGTGGCGTTCGCCGTCGCCGGGATCGAGAGGAGCCACCATGGCTGAGTACGAGCTGGCACTGACCGGGATCGGCGGTCAAGGCGTGCAGCTCGGCGCCCAGGTGATCGCCCGGGCCGCGACCCGAGAAGCGCGGGAGGTCATGTTCTTCGGCATCTACGGCGGGATGATGCGCGGCGGCCCGACCGACGCCACGGTGGTCGTCGCCGACGCGCCGATCACCGCACCACCCGTCGTCCCGCGGGCCTGGTCCGCGATCGCGTTGCACGACGAGAGCTGGGCACCGATCGAGCGCAAGCTCCGCACGGGCGCCCTCGTGCTCGTGAACGACTCCACGTTCGCGAGCGAGATCCACGCCCCGGCCACGGTGCACCGGCTCCCGGCGAGCGAGCTCGCGACGGAGGTCGGCAACCCGATGGGCGCGACCCTGGTGATGCTCGGCGCGTACAGCGCCATCACCGGTCTGGTAGCGCTCGACTCCCTCGTCGAGGGGATGCGCGACTCGATCCCCTCGTACCGCGTCCAGCACCTCGACGCCAACGAGCGCGCGCTGCGCGCGGGGTTCGGCGCGGCGGAGACGGGCACCCACCCCGCATGGTCGTCGGCCGGTGCGACGAGCCGCACGAGCACTGTGAACGGAACGCAGCACGAGGAGGTCGGTTCGTGAGCCGTGCGGTCGTGAGGTCACGAGGCACCGTCACGATCGACGTGGAGGCGTGCAAGGGCTGCGAGCTGTGCATCCCCGCCTGCCCGCCCCGCGTGCTCACGATGGCGACGGCGACGAACGCCAAGGGATACCGCTTCCCCCAGCTGCACCCGGGGTGCACGGGCTGCGCGGCGTGCCTGATGGTGTGCCCCGACTACTGCTTCGCGGTGTTCCGCTACGACACCCCGGTCGAGCACGAGGTGAGCGCATGACGGCCACACCCACCCCGCAGAGCCACGCGGCCGCGGCCCCCCGCGCGCTCATGGAGGGGTCCGAGGCACTCGTGCGGGCGGCGATCGCCGCCGACTGCCGCTTCTTCGCGGGCTACCCCATGACGCCGTTCACCGAGGTGCTCGAGCACTTCGCGGCCCTGCTCCCCGAGGTGGGCGGGGTGTGCATCAACGCCGAGTCCGAGATCGAGGCCGTGGGCATGGCGTGGGGAGCGGTCGCGGCCGGGGCGCGCGCCGCCACCGGGTCCACCGGTCAGGGCCTCGCGCTGATGCAGGAGTCGTTCTCCGAGGCCACGCTCGCCGAGCTGCCCCTCGTGATCTTCAACATGGCACGCAGCCAGGGCGACTACTTCCAGGCCACGCGCGGCGGCGGCCACGGCGACTACCGCCACATCGTGCTCGCACCCCAGGACGTGAGGGAAGGCATCGTCCTGGTGCAGCTCGCGTTCCACCTCGCCGACAAGTGGCGCAACCCCGTGCTGCTCTTCGGCGACTACCTCCTCGCGCACACCCAGGAGGCCGTGTCGGTGGAGCGGGTGGAGTACCCGCCGTTGCCGCCGAAGGACTGGGCCGTCGACGGCACCCGCAGCGGCACGGGGAGCTCGCGCAGCGTCACGTCCCTCGGCACGATGAAGATCGGCCAGCGCCATTTCGGTCAAGAGGGCAAAGCGCAGTACATCGCCACGAAGATGCCGCTCATGGAGCGCGAGGCGCGGGCCGAGGTCGGGTTCGTCGACGACGCGGAGACGGTCGTCGTCGCGTTCGGGTCACCGGCGAAGTTCGTGAAGTACGCGGTGCAACAGCTGCGCGAGGAAGGGCTGCGGGTCGGGTTCGTGCGCCCGATCACGCTGTGGCCGTTCCCCGCCGACGTCGTGCGCGACGCGACACAGCGTGCGCGCGTCGTGGGATCGTTCGAGATCTCGTCGGGCCAGCTGGTCGACGACGTGCGCATCGCGGTGGCCGGCGCAGCCCCCGTCGAGTTCATCGGCGGCGTGTCGAGCGACGCCTCGGGCTTCGGCCTCGGGCGGCTGCTCGACGTCGACGAGGTCCGCGAGCGCATCCGGGCCCTGCACGAGGGACGTCCCCAACCGGTCGTCCCCGGTTACGACGAGTTCACCTACGTGCCCGCCCCCCATCAGCTGGAGGTCACCCCGTGAGCACACCGGCGAGCCCCCTCGGGCCCGTGCTCGACACGTCCGTCGCGCCGTCCAGCGCGCGCGTCGTCGAGCCCCAGCTCCCGAAGCTCCTGTTCACCAACGACCACCTGCTCTGCCCGGGTTGCGGGGAGCCGCTCGCGATGCGCACGCTCGTGGAGGCGATCGAGGACCTGGGAATGGTCGAGCGGTCGATCTGCGCGCTGGGCATCGGCTGCTACACGAGCTTCGGCAGCAACGTCGACGTCGACCTCGTGCAGACGCTGCACGGGCGCGCGCCGTCGGTCGCCACCGGCATCAAGCGGATGCGCCCC
>BTUT01000096.1:1104-8981 GCA_045862935.1 Acidimicrobiia bacterium | reverse complement strand
GGGGTGGCGCCTCCATCCCGGTCACCACGCCGGGGAGCGTGTGGGCCTCGGTGTCGCCGTGGTGCGTGGGGCGCGCGTCGCGCAGCGCGCCCGCCGCCCACAGCGCGTCGCGACGCCCGACGTCGAAGCACGCGACCGCGCCGGCGGTGGCGAGCGCCTCGAGCGCGTCGACCGGCGCGCCGGTGCGCCGGGAGAAGTCCTCGAGGCCGGTGAACGGCGCGCGCGCCCGCTCGGTGTCGATGCGCTCCAGCAGCGCGTCGGACAGCCCGCGCACGTACCGCAACCCGATCCGCACCGCGTGGGTGGACGGGTCGGCGTGCCAACCCGGCCGCGGCGTCCCCACCGGCCCGGCTTCGGCGGTGCGCGGCTCCAGCGCGCAGTCGCGACACGAGCGCGCCACGCACGGTCCGAGCACTTGCACGCCGTGGCGCACGGCGTCGCGCACGATCGTGTGCGGCGAGTAGAAGCCCATGGGCTGCGCGTTGAGCAGCGCGCACGCGAACTCGGCGGGGTAGCGCAGCTTCACCCACGCACTCGCGTACACGAGGTAGGCGAAGCTCACCGAGTGGCTCTCGGGGAACCCGAAGTCGGCGAACGCCTCGAGCTTCGTGGCGATCTCCTCGGCGGTCTCCCCCACGATCCCCTTCGCGGCCATCCCCGCGATGAGCGCCTCGCGCATCGCGGCCATCCGCGCGCGCGACCGCTTCGAACCCATGGCCTGGCGGAGCTGATCGGCCTCACCGGGGATGAACCCCGCGGCGTCGATCGCGATCTGCATGAGCTGCTCCTGGAACAGCGGCACGCCGAGCGTCTTCGCGAGGCAGCGCTCGAGGAGGGGGTGCGGGTAGGTGACCGGCTCCTCGCCGGTGCGACGCCGGAGATAGGGATGCACCGAACCACCCTGGATGGGCCCCGGGCGGATGAGGGCCACCTCGACCACGAGGTCGTAGAAGGTGCGCGGGCGCAGCCGGGGCAGCGTGCCCATCTGCGCGCGGCTCTCCACCTGGAACACGCCGATCGTGTCGGCCGCGCACAGCAGGTCGTAGACCTCGTCCTCCTGGGGGATCGTGGCGAGGTCGATCTCCACGCCGGCGTGCTCGCGCACGAGATCGACCGCGAGGTGCAGCATCGTGAGCATCCCGAGGCCGAGCAGGTCGAACTTCACGAGACCGGCGGCAGCGCAGTCGTCCTTGTCCCACTGGAGGACGGAGCGACCCTCCATCCGCGCCCACTCGATGGGGCAGAACTCCACGAGCGGCCGGTCGGCCATGACCATGCCGCCCGAGTGGATGCCGAGGTGGCGCGGGGAGTCGAGCACCTGCGCCGCGAGGTCGAGCGCGAGCGGAGGGACAGGAGCGGCGAACGTCCCGAAGGGCCGAGCCGGGTATCCCGGCTCGGAGTGAGCGCGACCATGATGATGATCCACCTGCTTCGCCAGCGCGTCGGCCTGACCGGGCGAGCAGCCCACCACCTTGGCCATCTCGCGGATCGCGCTGCGCGCGCGGTAGGTGATGACGTTCGCCACCTGCGCGGCCCGGTCGCGCCCGTACTTCGCGTAGACGTACTGGATCACCTCCTCGCGGCGCTGGTGCTCGATGTCGAGGTCGATGTCGGGCGGACCGTCGCGCTCGGGAGACAGGAACCGCTCGAACAGCAGTCCGAGCGCGACGGCGTCGGCCTTGGTGACGCCGAGGGCGTAGCAGACCGCGCTGTTGGCCGCGCTCCCCCGACCCTGGCAGTAGATGTCCTCGCGACGGCAGAAGTCGACGATGTCGACGAGCACGAGGAAGTAGCCGGGGAACCCGAGCGCCTCGATCACGTCGAGCTCGTAGGCGATCTGGCGCTGCGCCTGCGCGTGCTGCGGGTGCGTGGGCGGGTACCGGACGGCCGCGCCGCGCCGGGTGAGCTCGCGCAGCCACGACATGTCGGTGCTCCCGTCGGGCACGTCGAGCTCGGGCAGGTTCGGTGCGGCGAGCCGCAGGTCGAACGCGCACCGCTGCGCGACCTCCACGGTGCGCTCCACCGCGCCGGGCCAGCGCGCGAAGCGACGCGTCTGCTCGGCCGCACTGCGCAGGTGCGCGAGCGGGCTCGCAGGGAGCCAGCCGTCCATCTCGTCGAGGGAGCGTCCGGCGCGGATCGCGGCGAGCGCGGTGGCGAGCGGGCGCTGCGCGGAGGTGGCGTAGTGGACGTTGTTGGTCGCCACGACGTCGACCCCGGCGCGCGCCGCGATGGTGGCGAGCGCGTCGTTGCGATGCCGGTCGAGGGGATCGCCGTGGTCCCACAGCTCCACGAGGACGTGGTCGCGACCGAACGCGTCGACCAGCCGGGCGAGCTCGTGACGCGCCGCGGCCGGGCCGTCGGTGAGGAGCGCTCGGGGCACCGCACCCTGGCGGCAGCCCGTGAGGACCACCCAGGACTCGTTGTGGGCGCTGGCGCGGTGGCCGTGCACCGCGGCGCGGGCATCGTCGGCCAGCGCCCCGAGGGTGAAGCGGGGCGCGCCCTTCTCCCCGGCGAGCTGGCCCCGGCTGATCGCCCGGGCGAGACGGGCGTGACCGACCGGCCCCCCGGCCAGGACGACGAGGTGGTCGGACCCGTGATCGGCGGCGCGGTCGGCCTCCGGGGCGAGCGCGAGCTCCGCTCCGAACACCGTGGGGAGACCGGCGACGCGGGCGGCCAGGGCGAAGCGGACGATCCCGTAGAAGCCGTGGTGATCGGTCACCGCGAGGGCGTCGAGGCCCAGGCGCACGGCCTCGTCGACGAGCTCCTCGGGGTGGCTGGCCCCGTCGAGGAAGGAGAAGTTGCTGTGACAGTGCAGCTCGGCGTAGCCCACAGGACCCACGACCGTACCGAACACATGTTCGCTCACGCAACGTCGGGCGGCCCGGGGGGCTCAGGAGAGCTCAGGAGCTCAGGAGCTCAGGATCTCCAGGAGCTCAGGAGCTCAGGATCTCCAGGAGCTCAGGAGCTCAGGAGCTCAGGAGAACGTGGCCCGCACCGTCTCGACGAGCCAGTCGGCGTCGGCGTCGCCGATCACCAACGGCGGCTTGAGCTGCAGCACCGAGGGGTCGTTCGCCGCGAAGAACGTGTAGACGCCCGCGTCGAAGAGCGCCTTCATCGCGGTCATGCCGCCGTGCTCCCCGGCGAACTTCAACCCGAACAGCATCCCGCGCCGGCGGATCTCGAACCCCAGACCCGCGATCCCCGCGGCGATGCGCTCCCCCAGCACCTGCACCCGGTCGAGGAAGCCCGGTGCCGTGATGACGTCGATCACCTCGCACACCGCCACGCAGCCGAGCTCGGCTCCGCCGAAGGTCGACACGTGCGAGAAGGGATGCTCGCGGGTGAACCGGTGCACCGCGGGAGTCATGAGCGTGGCGGCGATCGGGTAGATCCCGCCGCCGAGCCCCTTCCCGGTCACGAGCACATCGGGCTCGACATCTTCCTGCTCGCAGTACCAGACGGTGCCCGTACGTCCCAGCCCGGTCTGGACCTCGTCGAGGATCACCAGCGCGCCGCGCTCGCGACAGAGACGGGCGACACCGGAGAGATAGCCCGGTGAGGGCATCGGGAAGCCCAGCGTGGCCGGGATGGACTCCAGGATCACCGCGGCGGTCCGATCGCCGATCGCCGCGTCCATCGCCCCGAGGTCGTCGTAGGGCACCTGGAGGAACCCGGGCACGAGATGGCGGAACGGCTCGCGGAACTTCGCCTCGCCGGTGGCGAGCGCCAGGCCGGTGTGACCGTGATAGCCACCCTCCACCGACACGATCTCGTCGCGCCCCGTCGCGTAGCGCGCCGCCTTGATCGCGAGGTCGACCGCCTCGCCGCCGGTCGCGGCGAACACCACACCCGAGAGCCGGCCCCCCGTGGTCGCAACCAGACGCTCGGCGGCCTCGGCCCGGTACGCGGAGACGAGGTGATGGTTGCCGATGTCCGCGTGGTCCATCGCGCGACGGACGGCGGCGATCACGCGCGGGTTCCGGTGCCCGAGGTTGAACACCCCGCCGTTGCCGTGGCAGTTGAGGAACCAGCGACCCGAATACGCGTCCTGGAACCGCGGTCCCTCGCGCTCGCCCATCACCAGCCGCAGGTCCGCCAACGCCCAGACGTCGACCCGGCCCGCGTCGACGAGCGCGCGGTAGGCGGACTCGACCGCGTCGCGGTCGGGGTAGGCACCCGGGCCGTGGCTCATCGCGCGTAGTCGGTGTGCTCGGGGATCATGAACTCGTAGCGCCGGCGGCGGACCGTACGTTGCCACCAACGGTCGACCCGCTTCAGCCGGTGGAGCCTCACCCAGAGGGCGGCCTCCCGTGTGTACTGGCGCCGCAGCCCCGCACGGTCGATCGGCACGTCGAGACGCGGGTTCGCGGCGTCCAACACGACGGGGATCCAGGCCTCGAGCCCGTCCTTGTAGAGGTTCATCGCGAGATCGAGGAGGGCCCACCGCGGTGCTCGCCAGCGCGCGGCGATCCTCGCCGCGGCCCGGCGCTGCGTCGCGCGGAGGATCCACGGCAGCGCGGCCACGAACAACCCGACGTCGAGGCGTGGTCGACCGTGCTCGTCGTAGAGCAGCGGCGTGTTCACGTCGAGGTTGAGCGCCTCACCGTCGACCCAGGCCCAGTTCGTGATCTGGGCGTCGATCCCGGTGACACCGTCGGTGCAGGCGAGCACCGAGCCGACGATCGCGTCCACCAGCGGGTGACCCGCCGCGGGATCCGCGCCCCGCAACACGGCCGGCCCCAGCACGCCGACATCGAGGACCGGCTGGACCACGAATCCCACCACCGATCCGTCCGCCCGGCCGAGCGCCCGCACCTCGGTCTCGACCACCCCCACCCCGGCCGAGCGCAGGCGCGCCACGTACTCCTCCACGAGCGCGCGGTACGCCGCGAACGCGGCGGCATCGGCGAAGGGAGGCAGTCGCTTGCACGCCCAGCGCGGCTCGGCTGCCGGCCACCCGAGGGTGACCGAGATCTCGCCGTACCCGAGCACGTTGAGCGCCCCGGTGTCGCCGGTGTCGGGGGCGCGCTCGACGGCGGCCTCGACCCGCTCCAGCTCGGCGTCGGACAGCGCAGCGATCAGGGCGCTCACCCTATCGACCGCGAGGACGGGCGAGGTCGGCGGGGAGCGCGGGGAGCCCGGTGGCCGGACCCGCGGGACCCCCCCACCGCTACCGTCGGCACGGTGTGCGACACGTTCGCGTCGATCGGTCCGTGGGGCGCGCGGTTCGCGAAGACGTCGGACCGCCCACCGACCGAGGCACAGGTGCTGGAGTGGCACCCGCCGCGACCTCCCGGCGGGATCCTGCGCACGCAGTACCTCGAGGTCCCCGACCCGGGCGCGTACGGCACGGTGCTCTCGCGGCCGACCTGGCTCTGGGGCGCGGAGCACGGGGTGAACGAGTACGGCCTGGCCGTGGGCAACGAGCGGGTGTGGTCGCGCCGCGACCTGACCGGCCCACCGGCCCTCATCGGGATGGACCTCGTCCGGCTGACGCTGGAGCGGGCCCGCACCGCGGACGAGGGCCTCGACGTGCTCACCCGGCTGCTGGCCGAGCACGGCCAGGGCGGGAGCTGCGACGCCACGCACGACGACCCGTACGACTCCTCGTTCCTGTGCTGCGACGCGCACGGGGGATGGATCCTCGAGACGTCGGGCCGGGACTGGATCGCCGCGCCGCTCACCGGTCACGGGGCGATCTCGAATCGCTACACCCTCGGAGACCACTGGACGCGGTCGTCGGCGGGCGTGGCCCCCGGGTTCCGAGCGGACGACTGGCACGACCCCTCGGTCGACACCCGGCTCGCCGACCACCGCCTCGGCGCGACCACCGCGTGCGCCGCACAGCAGCCCGACGAGCGGGACATGGTGGCCACCCAGCGCCACCACGGCTCGGGCCCCTGGGGGGCGCCGGGGCGGGGCGACGAGCCGCGACCGCTCCCCGTGGCCCTGGGCGACGACCTCTCCGGCGTCACGGTGTGCATGCACATCCCCGGCCTCCAGGCGACCACCGCCGCGCTCGTCTGCGCGCTCCCGGCCGCCGACGGACCGGTACGCGCCTGGGCATGCCTCGGGTCGCCGTGCGTGGGGCTCTACCTCCCGTTCGCGCTCCGGGCAGTCCCGAGGTTCCTGAGCGACCCCGCGCAGTGGCAGCGGACGGCCGCGCTCCGCGCGCGTGTCGAGTCCGAGCCCGAGACGCTGCGCTCGATCCGGGCCGCGCTCGATCCCGTCGAGGCCGAGCTGTGGGCGCGGGCCGACGCGCTCGACGACGAGTCGCCGGACGCGTGGGAGCGGCTCGCCCGGGATGCGAGCCGCCTCGCCGACGAAGCCCTCACGGCGGCCGGCGTCTGAACGTTCACCCGATGGGGGTGATGTGCACGCGGCCCACGTCGCGTTGCATGATGGCGGACCATTCGCTGGGGCCACGCGCCCTGATCCCCGGCGCCACGCGCCCCCACCAGAGGAGCCACCGATGAGCCTGGGTCCGATCGAGCTGTTCGTGTTCGGGTTCCCGGGCAACGAGTTCAAGGGTGAGATCGCGCCGGCCCTGGCCGATCTCGTCGAGTCGGGCACGGTCCGCATCGTCGATCTGCTCTTCCTGCTGAAGGACGCCGACGGGAACACCGCCGCGTTCGAGGCGAGCGAGCTCGACGAGAGCATCTCGGCCCAGTACGTCGCCCTGGTCGACGAGATCCAGGGCTTCCTCACCGACGAGGACGTCGAGGACTTCGCCGAAGAGCTCGAGCCGAACTCGGCGGTCGCGCTGCTCGTGGTCGAGCACCTGTGGGCGAAGCCGTTCGCCGATGCGGTCGTGAACGCGGGCGGCATGCTCATGGGTTCGTTGCACGTGCCCCGCGAGGTGGTCGACGAGATCACCGCGCGCGCCTGATCGGCTCCGCCCCGCACGTTCGAGCAGCACCAGGACTTCGAGACACAGGACCAAGGAGACCAACCATGCTTCGACGGGGACCCGGGCTCGTCCGCGGGGTGGCCCGCACTGCAGTCGTCGCCGGCACCGCCAGCGCCGTGGCCGGGCGGGTGAACCGGCACCAGCAGCAGAAGTGGGCCTCCCAGGACCAGGCGGCCTACGAGCAGCAGGTGGCCACCCAGCAGGCCGCCGAGCCCCAGGTCGTCTACGTCCAGGCTCCGCCCGCAGCCGCAGCGCCCGCGGCACCATCCGGGGGTGGTGACCTCGCGAGCCAGCTCCAGCAGCTCGCCGACATGCAGGCTCAGGGCATCCTCAGCGCCGAGGAGTTCGAGGCCGCGAAGGCGAAGCTCCTCGCCGGCTGAGCGGCCCCGCTGGCCCAGCCGGTCGGCCTCCCGGGTCAGCCTCCCGGGTCAGCCTCCCGGATCGCCGTTCCACATCAGTCGTAGACGGCCTCGACCGCGGCGCGCCCGCCCTCGATGCCGACCAGGCACGCGACCTCGTCGTCGTGCGCGCCGATCACCACGTGCCAGAGCGCGCGTCGGCGCCGCCCACGCCGGTCCCACCAGCGCACGTCGTGCACCCACGGGCCCGCCCACGCGCGGACCGGACCACCACCTCCGGGGAGCACGGCGCACAGCAGCCGGGCCGGTCGGCGCGGGGCCTCGCCCCGGCCCGACACCACGACCGGACGGCCGTCGGGATCGAGCAGCTCGGCGGGCGCCGCCGGCGCGTAGACCCGGGCCGGCGCCGGACCCGGCACCGCACCCGGCCACCCGGCGGGACCGGCCGACCGTTCGTGGGCCTCACGTTCGTGTGCGTCCCCCCACGGCACCCACCGCACCCACTCGGCCGGGGTACGTCCACCGCGGAGCACCGCGGTCACCACCGTCTCGTGCCCGAGGAGCCCCTGGAGCCGGGCGAGCGCGCGATCGGCCCGGTCGTGAGCCGC
>BTUT01000096.1:0-1094 GCA_045862935.1 Acidimicrobiia bacterium | reverse complement strand
GGCGCCCATCGGCCGGCACCACCTGCTCGGGGCTCAGCCGGAGGAGCGTGAGCCCACCGGTCGTCGGCACTTCCGGTCCACTCGGCCCGTCCGGTCCGCTCACCGGTCCGGCATCGGCTCCGGCGGAGGCGGAGGCATTGGTGAGCCACCCCTCGAGCTGCCAGCGCACCCGGGTGGCGATGGCGGCCGCGGTGAGCGTCTCCTCGTGCCTCCACGCGCGCGCGAACCGCTCGCCGTGCTCGGTCTCGACCTCCACCACGACCTGCGTGCACGACAGCCCCAGGACCGCGAGCCGGTGCAGCAGACGATCGGCGAGGCCCTTCGCCACGAAGGCCGCCTCGTCGACCCGGGTCGCCGGTGGGTCGAGCTCCGCGGTCTCGACCAGGTCCGGCGGGAGGGGTGCGGGTGGGACCGTGTGCTCGTCGAGCCCGGCCGCGAGACGGTGGGCCCGCGCGCCGTGGGGCCCGAAGCGGGCGAGCACCGCCGGTGCAGGCAGGGCTGCGAACGCACCCAGCGTGGTGAGCCCGAGTCGCACGAGGAGCCCGGCCAGCGCATCGTCGACCAACGTCTCGACCGGGAGCGGCGCGAGGAACCCGGCAGCAGATCCCGCGGGCACGACGTGCGCAGCGTGCGGGGCCGCGGCGCGGGCGGCGAGTCGGGCGGCGAACGGCCCGTCGGCCACACCGACGCGCGCGTCGAGGGTCCCGGCCCCGCGCGCGGCGGCGAGCACCTGCGCCGTGAGAGCGACGTCCCCCCCGAAGTAGCGCGACGGACCGCGCGTCGGGAAGGTGAGCAACCCTGGGCGCTCGAGCACCACCCGGGGTGTGATCGCCTCGACCGCGCGCGCCACCACTTCGAAGGCGCGCGCCTCGGCGTCGACAGCGGCCCCGACCACCACGAGACCCGGACAGCGCGCCTCGGCCTCCCGTCGCCGGAGCCCGGGAACCACCGCCACGGCGCGCGCCTCGACCGATGCCGCGACCACCAGGGCTCGCCCGTCCGCCCGGTCGATCACGGCAACCGGAGCACCGGCCAGCTCGGGGTGGGCGCGCCGCGCGGTCGCGACCGGCCAGTCGGGACACCACAGCGCGAGG
>BTUT01000095.1:7385-9101 GCA_045862935.1 Acidimicrobiia bacterium | reverse complement strand
CTCGCGGCCTGCTTCCGAGCCGCCGTCTTCCCCGCCGCCGGCTTCCTCGCGGTCGCCTTCTTCCTCGCGCCGGCCGCCGCACCGTTCGCCTGCGCGGCGGGACCCTCGGGAACGGCGAACGCCGAGACCAACTCGATCAACGTCCGTACGCCGAAGCCGGTTCCGCCCTTCACGAGGTACCCGTCGTCGGACGGGGCGCGTGCCGGGCCGGCGATGTCGAGGTGGACCCAGGGCCGGTCGCCCACGAATTGCTGGAGGAAGATGCCGGCGGTGAGCGTTCCGCCGTAGCTGCCGGTGCTGATGTTGCGGAGGTCGGCGACCTCGCTGTCGAGCAGCTTGCGGTACTCGGCGGGCAACGGGAGCGGCCACACCGGCTCACCGGCCCGGTCGGCGGCGCCCCGGACCTGCTCACCCCAGCCGTCGTGGTTCGTCATGAGCCCGGCGATCTTCTCCCCGAGCGCCACCATGCACGCTCCGGTCAGCGTGGCGAGATCGACGATCGCGTCGACCTTGGCCTCGACCGCGAGCGCGAGCGCGTCGGCGAGGATCAAGCGGCCCTCGGCATCGGTGTTCAGCACCTCCACGGTCTTGCCGTTGCGCATCGTGAGCACGTCACCCGGACGCATCGCCTTGCCGCTCGGCATGTTCTCCACGAGCGGGACGTACGCCGTGACCCGCGACCGCACGCCGAGGCGGCGCAGCACCGACATCGTGGCCACGACCGCCGCCGCGCCCGACATGTCGGTCTTCATCGTCTCCATGCCGCCCGCCGGCTTGATCGACAGACCGCCCGAGTCGAAGACGACCCCCTTGCCCACCAGCGCGAGGTGCCCCGGCGCGCGACCCGGAGGCCCGTAGGCGATCTCGAGGAACCGCGGCGGGCGCTCCGATCCCTTCCCGACCCCGAGCACGCCCCCCAGGCGCCGGGCCCGGATCTGGGCCTCGGTGAGGACCTGCACGGTGACGCCCGTGCGGGCCAGGCGCGCGCGGGCGGCGGTCACGAAGTCGGCCGGGGACTGGTCGCCCGCGGGCTCGTTCACCCGGTCGCGCGCCCAGGTCGCCGCGTCCGCGACGAGCGCGGCCCGCGCGAGCCCGCGACGCGTCTCCGCGCGACCGTCGAGCACGACGACCCGTCGCAGCTCGCTGGCCGTCGGCTGCGACTTGTGGTCGAGGTACTGGTAGGCCCCGAGCAGCACGCCCTCCCCCACGGCCTGGGCCGCCGCGTCACGCGCGGTGCCGGACGGCGCCGCGTCCAGCAACGTGGTCGCGACGGTGCGCACCTTGGTCGACGCCCTGGCCAGCACGGCACCCGCTCGGCGGACGCCGTCGATCGCGATCTTCGCAGGGTCGCCCACGCCCACGAGGAGCACCACCTTGGCCGCGATGCGACCGCCGGTCGGGACCAGCACGGTCTGGCCGGGCTTGCCCTCGAAGCCGGTCGCCGCGAGAACCGTGGCCAGCTCGTCGCCGAGGGTGCGCTGGAGGAGCGCCGCCGTGGCGCCGAGGGGGCCGTCGGGCCCGGCGGGCACGACGAGGAGATCGGCCCGCACGGCGTCGGCACGCTGCGCGGTGGCGGTGAGGGTGATGGCCACGGGTCCTCCGGGGTGGGTGACGTGAGGGCGGAACGGACGGTGATGCGGGGCGAGGGCTGGGTGATGCGGGTGGCGGACGGGTGATGCGAGTGGCGGACGGGTGATGCGAGTGGCGGACGGGTGA
>BTUT01000095.1:0-7285 GCA_045862935.1 Acidimicrobiia bacterium | reverse complement strand
GTGATGCGAGTGGCGGACGGGTGATGCGAGTGGCGGACGGGTGATGCGAGTGGCGAACGTGAGGGCGGTGCGGACGTGAGGGCGGTGCGGACGTGAGGGCGGTGCGGACGTGAGGGCGGTGCGGACGGGCGAAGGGACCGGACGGGCCTTCAGCGCTGGCGGACCGGGCGGAACTCCCCCTCCTGCCAGCGGGCCAGGGTGTACACGAGGTCCGCGAGCCGGTTGAGGTAGGGCACGACCTGGCTCTGGGGTTCGAGCCAGCCCGCCCTCGTCGCGGCCACGGCTTCCCGCTCGGCCCGGCGGACCACCGTCCGGGCCAGGTCGAGCGCGGCGGCCACCCGGGTCTCGCCGGGGAGCACGAACTCCCGGGGCGGGTCGTAGCGGCGGGTGACATCGTCGATCACCGGCTCGAGCGCGGTCACCATCGCCGCCGTGACCCGGGTGACGCCGTCGTCGAGCCGGTGACGGTTCGCGGGCTCGGTGGCCAGCTCCGCGCCCACCACGAAGAGCTCGCGTTGGAGGCGCACGAGCAGGGTGTCGAGCTCGCCGCCGCGCTCGACCTCGGCCCGGGCGAGCCCGAGGGCCGAGACCGCCTCGTCGGCGGTGCCGTACGCGCCCGGCCCCGGACCGTCCTTTCCGACCCGCCCGCCGTAGAGCAGGGCGGTGGTGCCGTCGTCGCCGGTTCGGGTGTAGACCTTCCGGGACGAGGCTGCGGGAGACATCGGCCCGAGTCTACGGGCCGGGTTCGCGCGCTCGTCCGCGCACGACGACCCGTGCGCCGGCCGCCGGTAGCCTTGCTCGTGGCTATGGCCGAGGGACTCCGCGCGCACCAGATCCCCCCGATCTCCCCGCCGGGCGCGGAGACCGGGGCACCCGCGACCGACGTGGTCCCCGCGACGTGGCGCTCGCTGGTGCGAACCGCCCGCCCGAAGCAGTGGATCAAGAACCTGCTCGTGTTCGCGGCTCCCGCGGCCGCGGCGGTCCTCGACGAGCCCGACCAGCTCGTCCGCACGGTGGTGGCGTTCGTCGCGTTCTGCCTCGCGGCGAGCGGCACGTACTTCTTCAACGACGCGCTCGACGCGCACGCGGACCGCCAGCACCCCTCGAAGCAGTTCCGCCCCGTCGCCGCCCAGCACATCAGTGAGCGCCTCGCGAAGCTGATCGCGGTCGGGCTGATGGTCCTCGCCGTCCTCGTCGCGCTCCCGGTACGCGACGGCGAGCTCGCGCTCGTGGTGGCCGGCTACATCGCACTCACGCTCGTCTACAGCGCGTGGCTCAAGCACGAGCCCGTGGTCGACCTCGGCGTGGTGGCGGCCGGATTCGTCATCCGGGCGATCGCGGGCGGTGTCGCCACCGGGGTCGAGCTCTCCGACTGGTTCCTGATCGTGGCCGGCGGCGCGTCGCTGTTCATGGTCACCGGCAAGCGCTACGCGGAGCAGATCGAGCTGGGCGACGCGAGCGGCGCGCACCGCGCCACGCTCACCGCGTACTCACGCGGCTACCTCAGCTACGTGCGCGCCGTGTCGTCGGGCGTGGCCATCATGGCGTACTGCCTCTGGGCGTTCGAGAGCGCCAAGCGCACCGGTCACCACGACGTGTGGTTCGAGATCTCGATCGTGCCGTTCGTGCTCGCCGTGCTGCGCTACGCGCACCTCATCGAGCAGGGCCGCGGCGGCGCCCCCGAGGACATCGTCCTCATGGACCGCGTGCTCCAGGTGCTCGGCCTGCTGTGGGCGGTCGTCTTCGCGATCGGTGTCTATGGCTGAGGGCGCGTCCCCGGCACCGACGCGCGGTGTGGCCACCCTGCTCACCGGATGGGGCCGGACGTCCGCGAGCGCGGCCCACGTCGTGGCCCTCGAACACGCGAGCACGGCCGATCGCGCGCTCGCCACCGCCGGGCCCTCCGGCGTCATCGCCCGGGGACTCGGCCGCAGCTACGGCGACGCCGCGCAGAACGGGGGCGGCACGGTCCTCGACGCCACCCCGCTCGACGGCATCGTGGACCTCGACCCCACCACCGGCGCGGTCCGGGTGGCCGCCGGGATCAGCCTCGACGCGCTCATGGCCTGGCTCGTGCCCCGGGGCTGGTTCGTGCCCGTGACGCCCGGCACCCGGTTCGTCACGGTGGGCGGCGCGATCGCGGCCGACATCCACGGCAAGAACCACCACGTCGCCGGCAGCTTCGCGAACCACGTCGAGGAGCTCACGCTCCACACCCCGACCGGCACGTTCACGCTCACCCCCGCCTCCGACCCCGACCTGTTCTGGGGCACCGCGGGGGGCATGGGCCTCACCGGGGTGATCACCGAGGCGGTGCTGCGCTGCATCCCGATCGAGACCGCGCGCCTCTCGGTCGACACCGAACGCGCGCTCGACCTCGACGACGCGATGGCCCGGATGGTGGAGGGTGACGCCGACTACCGGTACTCGGTGGCCTGGATCGACTGCCTGGCCACCGGCGCGCGCCTCGGCCGCGCGGTGCTCACCCGCGGCGATCACGCCCCACTCGACGCGCTCCGCGCGTCCCAACGGGCTCGCGCCCTGGCCTACGCGCCGACGTCGCGGCTCGCGGCGCCTCCGTGGGCGCCCAACGGTCTGCTCAACCGCTACACCGTGCGCGCGTTCAACGAGGTGTGGTACCGCAAGGCGCCGCGCCACCGGGTCGGCCACCTCGAGTCGATCGCGTCGTTCTTCCACCCACTCGACGGCGTACGCGACTGGAACCGCCTCTACGGCAGCCGCGGGTTCGTGCAGTACCAGTACGTCGTGCCCGATGGCGCGGTCAGCACCGTGCGCGCGACGCTCGAGGCGTTGAGCGCGGCGCAGTGCGCGTCGTTCCTCGCGGTGCTGAAGCGCTTCGGTCCGGGCAACCCGGGTCCGCTGTCGTTCCCGATGCCCGGTTGGACGCTCGCGTTCGACCTGCCCGCGAGCGCGCGCGGGCTCCACGAGCTGCTGCGACGCCTCGATCGCCTCGTCGTCGACGCCGGCGGTCGCGTCTACCTCGCCAAGGACTCGCGCCTCGATCCCGCGCTCCTCGGCGCGATGTACCCCGACCTCGACCGGTTCCGCGCGCTGTGCGCCCGCGTCGACCCGGATGGCGTGCTGCAGTCGGACCTCGCACGCCGGCTCCGCCTCGTATCCCGTCGCCCCTGATGGTCGCCGGGACGCACGAGCGCGTCGTCGCCGCGTTCGACTTCGACGGCACGTTGTCGTCGCGAGACAACTTCTTGCGCTTCATCCGGGTCGTCGCGGGTCGCGCGGCCATCGCGCGCGCGCTGGTCGCGGCCGTGCCCCCGTTGGCCGCGGCCCGGCGCGACCCCTCCCGGCGCGACGACGCCAAGGCCGTCGTGCTGCGCAAGACCCTCGCGGGGCAGCGCGAAGCCCACCTGCGGGACCTGGGCGCGCGCTTCGCGCGCGGCGTCGTCGCCCACCACCTCCACCCCGAGGTGGTCGCCCGGCTCGACGCGCACCGCGCCGCGGGCCACGAGCTGGTGCTGGTCTCCGCGTCGCTGCGGTACTACCTCGACCCGGTCGCGGCGCGCCTCGGGATCGCGGCGGTGCTCGGGACCGAGATGGCGCTCGACGGCGACGGTCGCCTGACGGGGGAGATCGCCGGCGCCAACGTCCGCGGCCCCGAGAAGGTCGCCCGCCTCGACGCCTGGCTCGCGGGGGACGGGCCGGCGACCGTGTACGCCTACGGTGACAGCGACGGCGACGCCGAGCTGCTCGCGCGCGCCGATCATGCGTTCCGGATCGACCGGCGGGGCCGGGTGCCCGGCGGAGCCCCACTCGCCGCCGGGGGCGCGACCGCGCCGCGGTAGCCTCGATGCCCATGCCGTCCTTCCTCGAGGCGCTGCGCGAGCGCGTCCTGGTCTTCGACGGCGCCGCCGGGACCAACCTCCAGCTCGCCGGCCTCACCGCCGACGACTTCGGCGGTCCCGAGCTCGAGGGGTGCCTCGAGATCCTCAACACGACGCGGCCCGACGTCGTCGCCGAGCTCCACGACTCCTTCCTGCGGGTGGGCTGCGACGCGGTCGAGACCAACACCTTCGGTGCGTTCGGGGTGGTGCTCTCGGAGTACGCGATCCCCGAGCGCGCCTACGAGCTGTCGCGGGCCGGCGCGGCGATCGCGCGCGAGGTGGCGAGCGGCCACGCGGCCGACGGCCGCCCGCGCTGGGTGGTCGGCTCCATCGGCCCGGGCACGAAGCTCCCGTCGCTCGGCGCGATCGGGTTCGTGGATCTGCGCGACGCCTACGAGCCGATGATCGACGGCCTCCTCGACGGCGGCGCCGACGTGCTCCTCGTCGAGACCGTCCAGGACCTGCTCCAGGGCAAGGCCGCGCTCGCGGCGTGCCGACGCGCGATGGCACGCGCCGGTCGCGAGGTGCCGCTCATGGTCCAGGTCACGGTGGAGACCACCGGTCGCCTGCTCATCGGGTCCGAGATCGGCGCCGCGCTGACCGCGCTCGACGCGCTCGCGCCCGACGTGATCGGACTCAACTGCGCGACCGGGCCGGCGGAGATGACCGAGCACCTGCGCTACCTCGCGCAGCACGCCCGCCCCTTCCTGTCGTGCCTTCCCAACGCGGGCCTGCCCTCGATCGTCGACGGCCACACCCACTACGACCTCACGCCCGGGGCGCTCGCCGACGCGCAGGAGCGCTTCGTGTCCGAGTTCGGCATCAACGTCGTGGGCGGCTGCTGCGGCACGACGCCCGAGCACCTCGCGCTGCTCGTCGAGCGGATCGGTGGCCGCGCCCCCACGCCGCGCACGCCGGTGCACGAGCCGGGCTGCTCGTCGGTGTACTCGCACGTGCCGTTCCAACAGGACGTGTCGTTCCTGGTGATCGGTGAGCGCACGAACGCGAACGGGTCGAAGAAGTTCCGGGAGGCGATGCTCGACGGCGACATCGACACGTGCGTGCAGATGGGCCGCGAGCAGGTGCGCGAAGGCGCGCACGTGCTCGACCTGTGCGTCGACTACGTCGGGCGCGACGGGGTGGCCGACATGCACGAGCTGGCGTCGCGCCTGGCCACGCAGGTTCCGCTCCCGCTCGTGCTCGACTCCACCGAGCCCCCGGTCATGGAGGCGGGGCTCCAGCACTCCGGTGGGAAGGCCATCCTCAACTCGGCGAACCTCGAGGACGGCGAGGGCGAGGGCTCGCGCTTCGACCGGGTGATGACGCTCGCCCGCGAGTACGGCGCCGCGGTCATCTGCCTCGCGATCGACGAGGAGGGCCAGGCCCGCACGGCCGACTGGAAGTTCGCGGTGTGCAAGCGCATCCACGACCTCGCGGTGTCGCGCTACGGCCTGGAGCCCACCGACCTCATCTTCGACTGCCTGACGTTCCCCCTCGGATCGGGTCAGGAGGACCTGCGCCGCGACGGCATCGAGACCATCGAGGCCATCAGGCGGGTGAAGGCCGAGCTCCCGGGGGTGTCCACGGTGCTCGGCGTGTCGAACGTGAGCTTCGGCCTCTCCCCCGCGTTGCGTCACGTCCTCAACAGCGTGTTCCTCCACGAGTGCGTCGAGGCCGGGCTCGATGCGGCCATCGTGCACGCCGCCCGCATCCTGCCGATGCACCGGATCGACGACCACGTGCGCGAGCTCACGCTCGACCTGGTGTACGACCGGCGCCGCGACGGCTACGACCCGCTCACCGAGCTCCTGGCCGCCTTCGCCGACGTGCAAGCCGGCTCGGTCGAGCGCGAGGACCGCTCGGGCTGGCCCGTGTCGGAGCGTCTCAAGCACCGCATCATCGACGGTGATCGCGACGGTCTCGAAGCCGACCTCGACGAGCAGCTCGCCGGCATGGCGGCGCTCGCCATCGTGAACGACGTGCTCCTCGACGGCATGAAGGTGGTGGGTGACCTCTTCGGTCGCGGGGAGATGCAGCTGCCGTTCGTGCTCCAGAGCGCGGAGACCATGAAGGCCGCCGTCGCCCACCTCGAGCCCCACATGGAGCGCACCGAGGGCGGCGGCAAGGGCGTGATCGTGCTCGGCACCGTGAAGGGCGACGTGCACGACATCGGCAAGAACCTCGTCGACATCATCCTCACCAACAACGGCTACGAGGTCCACAACATCGGGATCAAGGCCACGCTCGCGGCTTTCCTCGACAAGGCGCGCGAGGTCAACGCCGACGCGATCGGCATGAGCGGACTGCTCGTGAAGAGCACGCTCATCATGCGCGAGAACCTCGAGGAGCTCAACGACCTCGGGCTCGCCGACGTGCCGGTGCTCCTCGGCGGGGCGGCGCTCACCCGCACCTACGTCGAGCGCGACCTGCGTCAGGTGTACAAGGGTCGCCTGTTCTACGGGAAGGACGCGTTCGAGGGTCTCCACACGATGGACGTCCTCATGGACGGCAAGCGCAACGACACGCTCGATCCCGAGTTCGGCCGCGCCCTCGGCGGCCGCGACCTCCCCGAACGAGCGAGCGCGCGGCGCGCCGCGGCCGACGTCACCGTCCCGGCCCGCTCCGACGTCGCCACCGACGTGGAGGTGTTCACCCCTCCGTTCCTCGGCGCGCGCGTCGCGAAGGGGATCGCCCTCGACGAGATCGCGACCTACGTCAACGAGACCGCCCTGTTCCGCAACCAGTGGCAGTTCCGCCCCGAGAAGCCCGAGACCGACGACGAGTTCAAGGCCCGGATCCGGCCGATCCTGCGCGAGCAGCTCGCGATCGCGCACGCCGAGGGCCTCCTCGTGCCCGCCGTCTCCTGGGGCTACTTCCCGGTCAACGCCGAGGGCGACGATCTCGTCGTGTGGACCGACGACGACCGTCGCACCGAGCGGCTGCGCTTCCACTTCCCCCGCCAGCGCAAGGACCGGTTCCTGTGCATCGCGGACTTCTTCCGCCCGGCCGACTCCGGCGAAGCCGACTACGCGGGGTTCCACGTGGTGACGATGGGCGCGCGCGCCACGGCGCGCGAGCGCGAGCTGTTCGCCGCGGACCGCTACCAGGACTACCTGCTGTGCCACGGCCTCTCCGTGGAGATGACCGAGGCGCTCGCCGAGTACTGGCACCACCGCATCCGCGAGGAGTGGGGCTTCGTGGACGAGGACGGACCCACGCTCGCCGGGCTCTTCCGCCAGCAGTACCGCGGGTCGCGCTACTCGTGGGGCTACCCCGCGTGTCCCGACCTCGAGGACCAGGCCAAGCTCGACGAGCTGCTCGCGCTGTCGAGCATCGGCGTGCAGCTCACCGAGGAATTCCAGCTCGACCCGGAGCAGAGCACCTCGGCGATCATCGTCCCGCACCCCGAGGCGAAGTACTTCATC
>BTUT01000094.1:5202-9121 GCA_045862935.1 Acidimicrobiia bacterium | reverse complement strand
TAGAGCGCGGGGAGATCCGCGTCGGCGACGCGACCGAGCAGACGCGCGCGCCCGCCGAGACGCGCGGCGCGCGCGTCGAGCCGGGCGCGGTCCCGGCCGCTCCCCGCGATCGCGACCTGCACGTCGGCATCGAGACCCGCGGCGGCCTCGAGGAGCACGTCGAACCCCTTGCGGGGGACGAGTCGGCTCACCCCGAGCACGAGGGGGCGGTCGGGGTCGAGCCCGAAGCGCGCGCGAGCGACGCGGCGCGCCTCGTCGTCGAGGGGCACGAACCGATCCGGATCCACGCCCGGTGGCACGACCAGGGTCGGCAAGGGCCGGCCGGCGACGCGGGCCGCCACCCGCGCCACGTACTCCCCGGCCGCCACCAGCCCGGCCGCACCCGCGAGCACGCTCCGCGCGACGCTCCGGCTCAGCGGGAGGCGGCCGTACACGGTGATCTCCGCGCCGTGACCCACGATCACGTGGGGCGCGGATCCGATCCACCGGCCGATCCGTCCGAGCGGCAACATCGGATCGAGCAGCACCACGTCGGCCCCGACGGCGCGGGCACGAGCGTCCACGTCACGAGCGAGCGAGCGCGTCGGGAGCAGCAGCCGCTCGGGATGCCGCGCCACGTCGAAGCGCTGCGCGGCGTCGAACGCGGAACCACCCGGGAACGTCGTCGTGAGCACGTGGGTCTCGTCAGGCGGGAGTCGCCGCCACAGCTCGTGCAGGTACGACTGGATCCCGCCCACCTTCGGCGGGAAGTCGTTGGTGACCAGCAGTGAGGTCACACCGCGTCCTGCGCCACCCCGAACCGGGCCCGGCGCGGCACCACGATCTGCCACAGCACCACGACCGCGAGCACCGAGGTGACCGCGCCGGTCGCGAACGCGCCGCGGTAGCTCGTGAGCGCGGCGACGCCGCCGACCAGCAGCGATCCGATCCCCTGGGACAGGTCGAAGCAGCTGCTCACCGTGCCCACCACTGCACCGCGCTCGGTGAGCGCCGAGCCGTCGAGCGCGAGGAGCAGCATCGCGGGGTAGAGGAACGCCGAACCCACCGAGAAGGCGACCACGCCGCTCATGAGTCCGGCCGCACTCGCGAAGGCGGCCATGAGGGCCATGCCGATCGCGGACGCGACGAGCGCCACCGTGCCCGAGCGCGCACCGCCCCACCGGTCGGGGAGCCGGGCACCGAGCACACGGATCAGCAGCACGAGGCCGCCGAAGACGACGAAGACGATCCCGACGTCCTCGATCCCCACCTCCTCCGAGTAGAGCGGGATGAACGCACCCCACGCCGCGGTCGCGATCAGCCCCAGGAAGAGCACGGCACCGGGGCCGAGCGCCCGCCGGTGGATCAGCGGTCCCATCGGTCCCGAGGCGCGGGCCGCCTCCGTCTCACGGGTGAAGCACGCGAGCACCGCGGAGCCGACGCCGAGCGCGCCGGCGACGATCCACAGCGTGGTGTACCCCCAGCGGTCGTGCACCGCCTCACCGATCGCAGGGCCGAAGGCGAATCCCGAGTAGATGGCCACCGACCAGTACGAGATCGCCTCACCTCGACGCTCCGCGGGCGCGAGGTCGGTGATCATGGTCGCGGCGCCGACGAAGAACGCAGCCTCGCCCAGGCCGGTCACGAACCGTGCCACCACCAGGGGGAGCAGGCTGTCGGCGAACGCGTAGCCGAACAGCGAGACCGCGACCGTGGCTGCGCCGCCGATGACGAGGATGCGGCGCCCGTACCGGTCGCCGATCCGACCGGCGAGCGGCCGCAGGAGCACCGCGCCGAGGAAGAGCGCACCCACCGCCACGCCCACGGCGACGCTCCCGCCGTCGAGCTCCTTCTTCACGTAGAGCGGCACGGCCGGGATCACCGTGCCGAGCGCGAGGAAGTAGCAGATCCCGCTCGCGACCACGATCGCGAAGCGCGCCGTGACGAGTCGGGGCTGCGCGCGCTCGCTCAGCGCCATGGGCACCTCACGCGTCGTCGCGCGCGAACGCGAGCGCGGAGTCGAACGTGGCCCCGTCGGCCAGGAGCCGCCGGTACTGCATGAGCAGCCGCGGGCGGTTGAACCCGACCGCGCCCGTGAGCCACCCGTCCCGGCCGAAGATCGCCACGAAACGTCGATCGTCGAACGAGCCCTCGATCAGCTCGACGGTGTCGTCGCCCCGCACGTGGCCGACCACCTGGATCTTCACGTCGTACTGGTCGGACCACACGAACGGCACCGACGCGAACGGCCGTGCGTCGGCACCGGCACCGAGCAGGCGGGCGGCGGCCGCCACGCCCTGCTCGGTCGCGTTGGTCCAGTGCTCGAGGCGCATCACCTCACCGCGCATCGCCGAGTTCGGCCAGCGCGCCACGTCGCCGGCGGCGACCACGCCCGGTGCCGCGCACAGGGTCGCGTCGCACACGACACCGTCGTCGATCGCGAGCCCGGAGCCCTCCAGCCAGCCGGTGGCCGGTGCGGCGCCCACCCCCACGACGACCACGTCGGCGTCCACGGCCGAACCGTCGCCGAGACGCACGCGCTCGACGCGCCCGGTCCCCTCGAAGCCGTCCACCGCGACCGACGTGCGCAGATCGACGCCGTGGTCGCGGTGCAGACCTGCGAGGGCATCACCCATCGCCGCCCCGAGCCCCCGGACCATCGGAGCCGGCAGCGCCTCCAGCACCGTCACCTCGAGCCCTCGCGTCCGGCACGTGGCGGCGACCTCCGCGCCGATGAACCCGCCGCCCACCACCACGACACGGGGCCCCGCCGTGAGCTCGGCCCGCAGCCGGGTCGCGTCCTCGATCGTGCGCAGCACGTGGAGACCCGGGAGCTCGGGCTGGCCGGGCAGGGTGCGCGCCACTGATCCGGTCGCGATCACGACGCCGTCGTAGGCGAGCACCTCGGAGCCGTCGGGACCCGCGAGCGCGATCGTGCGTCCCGCGGGATCGAGCGCGGTGGCGCGCGTGCCGAGGCGGAGATCGAGGTCGAGATCGTCGTACGGCTGGCGCCGGAGCGCGATCGCGTCCGCCTCGGTCGACCCGGCGAGGAAGTCCTTCGAGAGGGGTGGCCGGTCGTACGGAAGGTGCGGCTCGGCCCCGACGAGCGTCAACACCCCGTCGTAGCCCAGACGGCGCAGCTCCTCGGTCGCGCGCAGCCCGGCGAGCGAGGCGCCCACGACCACGATTCGGCGTGACGCCTGACCGGGGCGCGGGCTGCTCACCGGCCGCACGCTACCCCGGTGGTCGTGCGCAAATGGCTCCGAACCTGACTGCCATGTCAATCTGTCGATCCGTCCGATCCGGAGCCGCGATGACCCCCCCGCCGAGCGAGCCCGACCGCCGCACGAACCGGCCCGCGCCCGGGTCCCGCGCGCCGTCCGTCGAGTCGCCCGTCGAGCCGTCCGTCGAGCCGCCCGTCGACGTGACCGGGCGACCGCTCCGCCTCCGCGACGTCGACCTCGGCACGTTCTTGCGCCCGCGATCCGTCGCCGTGATCGGTGCGTCGGAGCAGCCGGGGCGGCCCAACACGAACATGACCGCGGCCCTGAAGGCCTTCTCCGACAAGTCGGGTGCCGCGTTCCACCCCGTGCACCCGACGTACGAGACCGTGCTCGGCGTGCCCGTCGCCCGGACGATCGCCGACGTCCCCGGCCCCGTCGACCTCGTGGCGATCCTCACCGGCGCGGCGGTCGACACGTTCGAGGAGGTGATCGCGGCCCGGGCGAGGTTCGCGGTGATCTTCGCCGCGGGGTTCTCCGAGGTCGGCCGCGAGGGCGAGCGCCTCGAGGCCCGCCTCGCGGGCCTGGTCGCGGCGGGCGACACCCACCTCCTCGGCCCCAACACCAACCTCAACGCGTTCTCCGACTTCCGGGACGACCTCACGGGCCCGTCCCTCGCGCTCATCACCCAGAGCGGGCACCAGGGCCGGCCGATCTTC
>BTUT01000094.1:0-5192 GCA_045862935.1 Acidimicrobiia bacterium | reverse complement strand
TGCCAGGAGCTCGGCATCCGCATGACGCACTGGGCACCGACCGGCAACGAGGTCGACCTCGAGTTCGCCGACTTCGCCAAGTACTTCGCCGACCAGCCGGAGGTCGGCGTGGTGTGCGCCTACATCGAGGGCTTCAAGGACGGCCGCACCCTCATGCTCGCGGCCGACCACGCGGCGCGGGCGCGCAAGCCGCTCGTGATCGTCAAGGTGGGTCGCACCGAGGAGGGCCGCTCGATGGCGAAGGCCCACACCGGGCACCTCACCGGCTCCGACGCCGTCACGTCGGCAGCCTTCCGTCAGCTCGGCGTGACGCGCGTCGACGGTCTCGACGAGCTCCTCGAGACCTCGATGACCTTCGCGCGCACCAAGCCCCCGGTCGGCGACGGCGTGTGCGTCTACTCGGTGTCGGGGGGCACCACCGCGCACATGGCCGACATGGCCGCCGCGGCCGGCCTGCGCCTCCCCACCCTCACGAGGGCCACCCAGCAACGCCTGCACGACGGCTTGATCCCGACCTACCTGCGCGTGTCGAACCCCGTCGACTGCGGCGGTCCGCCCGTGGCCGACGAGCGCGGCCTGAAGATCCTCGAGGCGATCGTCGACGACCCGAACGTCTCGGCGGTGATCGTGCCGCTCGCCGGCGCCGTCGACATGTTCTCGGAGGGTCTCAGCCGCGACTGCATCGCGATCGCGAAGACCACCGACAAGCCGATCTTCATGGTGTGGGGTGCACCGCCCGGCACCGACGACCACTACTACCACCGCATGCTCGACGGCGGGCTGCCCGTGTTCCGCACGTTCGGCAACTGCGTCCGCGCGGTGAAGGCCTACTTCGACTACTGGGCGTTCGTGCGGCGTCACCGATCACCGTTCGACGACGCACCCCGCGAGCCGCTGCCCGCCGCCCGGTCGGCGCGGCGGGTGCTCGCAGCCGCGCCTGCGGGGAGCGCGCTCTCCGAGCACGCGTCGAAGGCGATCCTGCGCGCCTACGGCATCCGCACGTCGCGCGACGTGCTGTGCCACAGCGCCGCCGACGCCGCGCGCGCCGCCAAGCGGCTCGGCTTCCCGGTGGTGATGAAGCCGTCGTCGGCCGCGCTCTCGCACAAGAGCGACCTCGGGCTCGTGCGGGTCGGTGTGGCGACCGCCAAGGACGTCCGCGAGACCTACGCGGACCTCGACCACCGGGCGCGAAAGGCGATCCGGCGCGCCGCCAAGGAGGCCGGCCCCGGAGCGGAGCTCGACGGGATCCTCGTCTGCGAGCAGGTGCGCGGCGGGGTGGAGATCGTGGTCGGCGTCTCCCACGACGAGCTGTTCGGCCCCGTCGTGATGGTCGGGCTCGGCGGTGTGCTCGTGGAGGTGCTGCGCGACGTCACGTTCCGAGTGCCACCGTTCGACGCCGACGAGGCCCGCCGCATGCTCCGCGAGCTGGCGGGCGCCCCGCTCCTCGACGGCGTGCGGGGATCGAAGCCGGCCGACGTGGACGCGCTCGTCGACGTGATCGTCAAGGTGGGGCGCCTCGCGCAGGACCTCGCCGGCGACGTCGCGGAGCTCGACATCAACCCCTTGATCGTTCGGCCGCGCGGCGTCGTGGCCCTGGATGCACTGGTGGTGAGGCACTGATGGGTGATCCCCCCGACGTCGACGAGGATCTGCAGGCATCGATCGAGAACCAGGTGCTGTGGCTGCGGATCAACCGGCCCGATGCCGGCAACGCGATCACGCCGACGCTCCGCAACCGCATGATCGAGCACCTCGCCGACGCCAGCACCGACTTCGCGGTGCGCTGCGTGGTGATCACCGCGGTGGGCGAGAAGCACTTCTGCACCGGGGCCGACCTGCGCGCGGGTGGCGTCGTGCTCCCGGCGAAGCCCGAAGGGGCTCCGGAGCGGATCAGCGGCGACGCAGCCCGCATGATCCGCACCGGCATCCAGCGACTCACCGGCGCGATCGCCGACTGCGAGAAGCCCGTGATCGCCGCACTCAACGGCACCGCCGCGGGTGGGGGCGCGTCGATGGTGCTGGCGGCCGACCTCGTGATCGCAGCCGAGCACGCACGGATCATCCAGGTGTTCGTGCGGCGCGGTCTGATCCCCGACGGCGGCGGCACCTACTTCCTGCCCCGTCTCGTCGGCCTCCAGAAGGCCAAGGAGCTCGTGTTCTTCGGCGACGACCTCGGCGCAGCCGACGCGGAGCGCATCGGCCTCGTGAACCGGGTCGTCCCCGCGGGTGAGCTCGAGGCCACGACGCGGGCGTGGGCCGAGCGCCTCGCGCAGGGTCCCACGAAGACCATCGGGTTCTCGAAGCGCCTGCTCAACCGCTCGCTCGACGCCGATCGGGCGACGATCTTCGAGGAGGAGGCGCTGCTCGTCGAGCTGGTCGGCCACACCGGCGACTCCACCGAGGGCGTGGCCAGCTACCGCGAGCGGCGCCCGACCGAGTTCAAGGGCTGGTGAGCATGGGAGCGAACCAATGTTGAAGGACGCCACCGCGATCGTGGGCATCGGGCAGACCGCGTTCGGCAAGGGGCTCGAGGACTCGGAGCTCTCGCTCGCCTGCCAGGCGATCTCGATGGCGCTCGATGACTGCGGCATCGCACCCGCCGAGGTCGACGGGCTCTCGTCGTTCACGATGGAGCCGGGCCGGGAGGTGGACGTCGCCCGCAACGTCGGCCTCGGCGACATCACCTGGTTCTCCCAGGTCGGCTTCGGCGGCGGGGCCGGGTGCGGGGTCGTCACCAACGCGGCCATGGCGGTGGCGACCGGTCAAGCCGAGGTCGCGGTGGCGTGGCGGGCGCGCAAGCGCGCGGCGAAGGCGAGCCGGCCGTGGGCCAACGTGGCCCAGCGGATCGAGGACGGTGGCCAGTGGAGCCGGCCGTGGGGCCTGCTGCGTCCGGTCGACGAGATCGCGATGCTCATGCGGCGCTACATGCACGAGTTCGGCGCCACCCGCGACCACCTCGCGAACGTCGCGCTCGCGTTCCGCAAGCACGCCAACCGGAACCCCAACGCGACGATGTTCGAGCGGACCCTGACCCGCGACGAGTACATGAGCTCGCGTTGGATCTCCGAGCCGCTCTGCCTGTTCGACAACTGCCTCGAGACCGACGGCGCGCTCGCCGTGGTGGTGGTCTCGGCCGAGCGGGCGAAGGACCTCCCCCAGACCCCCGTCTACATCCACTCCGGCGCGCAGGGCATCCCGCCCCAGCACAACGTGATGACCAACTACTTCAACGACGACCCCCTCAAGGGGCCGTCATGGGCCGCGGCACGCGCGTTGTGGCGCGACTCCGACTTCCAACCCGCCGACGTGAAGGTCGCGCAGATCTACGACGCGTTCAGCCCGCTCATCCCGCTCTCCCTCGAGGGCTACGGCTTCTGCGGGCGCGGGGAGGGTGCGGCGTTCACCGAGGACGGCGCGCTCGAGTGGCCCGACGGCCGGTTGCCCACGAACACCGCGGGGGGTGGCATGTCGGAGGCGTACGTGCACGGGCTGAACCTCGTGCTCGAAGGCGTGCGCCAGATCCGCGGCACGTCGACGAGCCAGGTGGAAGGGGCCGACGTGAGCCTCGTGACCAGCGGTGAGGGCGTGCCCACGAGCGCGCTGCTCCTCCGCAAGTGAAGGGAGCGCACGACGATGGCTGACTTCCTGCTCCCGGTCGACGACGACCCGTTGACGAAGCCGTTCTGGGACGGCTGCGCGCGCGGCGAGCTGCTGATGCAGCGCTTCCGCGCGACCGGTCGGTGCTACTGGCCGCCGCGGCCCATGGAACCCGAGTCGCGCACGCTCGAGTACGACTGGGTGCCCGTGTCGGGGCGGGGCACGGTCTGGTCGCTCACCATCCCCCACCCACCGTTGCTCCCGGCGTACTCGGAGCTCGCGCCGTACAACGTCATCATCGTCGAGCTCGAGGAGGACCCGCGCCTGCGCCTCGTCGGCAACCTCGTGGAGTCGGCGGAAGCGCCCCTCGACAGCATCGACCCGCACTCGATCGAGATCGGCGACCCGGTGGCGGTGGTCTTCGCTCCCGTCGGCGACATGTTCCTCCCCCGCTGGGTCCGCCGTTGACGGCCTCGCTCCCTACCCGCCGGGATGCCCGCCTCACGGACGCTCGCCCGATCGTGGACGCTCACTCGACGGCACTCCCCCCGGCTCGACGCACCGGCACTCGACGCGCCTGAGCCCGGACGCGCCAGAGCCCGGCCGAAGGGGGGGAGGCCGGGCTCTGGGTTGGAACACCGGATGGCGGGAAAGGGGGGGACCCGCCCGACGGCGTCACATCTCTCGGGGTGATGCGGCTAGGCGGCGACCCTCTCCTCGGCGGCTTCCTCGGTCGCGGTCCCGGCCGCCTTGGTGCGCAGCTGCTCGAGCGTGCGCTCCCAGCTGAGCTGGCGCACGATCCACGCGAGCGCCCGCTGGCTCTCGATCGAAGTGGTCGTCCCCGTCTGGTGGACCTCGTGCATGGAATCCTCGCCAACCTTCGTCTCGTCCGCTCCGTGCATTGACAGGAAGAGTAATCACTCGTAGAGTCATTCCGCAAGCGCAGATGGTGTGACTGTCGTCACGCGCCGTCGGGCACCCCCGCTCGCCGCAGGAGTCCGTGCATGAGCAATTGCTGGCGGATCGACGACCTCGCCCGCGAGACCGGGCTCACCGTCGACACCATCCGCTACTACCAGCGCGAAGGTCTGATGCCGCCCGGCGCTCGGGAGGGTCGCCACCGCGTCTACGGCCCGGAGCACGTGCACCGTCTCCGCCGCATCAAGGAGCTGCAGGGGCGGCGGTTCTCCATCGCCGCGATCCGGGCCATGGTGTCGAGCGACGGCAGCCGCCTCGACAGCGTGTTCGCCGACGAGGGCGAGAGCCTGCGGCTCAGCCTCGACGAGCTGCTCGAGCGCAGCACGGCGAGCGCGGAGCTCGTCGCCGAGCTCCAGGACGCCCGGGTGCTGCGCGATCCGCAGGACTTCGGGCGCACGGCCTACGACGGCGACGACCTCGAGATGCTCCGGGCGATGGCCCGGCTCGAGCGCGTCGGCATCCCGCCCAAGGCACTCCGTGTGCTCGGGCGGATCTACGCCGACGGCATCGAGGTCGTCCAGCGCAGCGTGGTCGAGGTCTTCGTGAGCGGGACCGGGATCGCATGGGAGGGCGACGAGCTCGACCGGTTCCGCCAGGCCACGTCGATCGAGGCGAAG
>BTUT01000093.1:0-9142 GCA_045862935.1 Acidimicrobiia bacterium | reverse complement strand
CGGCTTCTTCTTCCGCCAGAAGCCACTCGCCGTGGTGGGCGGCGGCGACTCCGCGATCGAGGAGGCGCTCTTCCTCACGAAGTTCGCCACCTCGGTGACGGTGGTGCACCGTCGCGACGAGCTGCGCGCCTCGAAGATCATGCAGGACCGGGCGTTCGCCAACGAGAAGATCGACTTCCGCTGGAACGCGGTGGTCGACGACATCGTGGGTGAGGGCAAGGTCGAGCACCTGGTGCTGCGCGACACCGTGACGGGTGACACCTCGAAGCTCGAGGTCGACGGCGTGTTCGTCGCCATCGGCCACGACCCCAACACGAAGCTCTTCGCCGGTCAGCTCGACCTCGACGAGAACGGGTACGTGATCACCGCGCCCGACTCCACGCGCACCTCGGTCGAGGGGGTGTTCGCAGCCGGCGACGTGCAGGACCACGTGTACCGCCAGGCGATCACCGCGGCGGGCAGCGGGTGCATGGCCGCGATCGAGGCGGAGCGCTGGCTCGCGCACGCGGAGCACGCCGCAGCACACTGATCGGACCGCGTGCGCGCCGCGCCCGCCCCGCTCGCCGCGCTCGCCGCGCTCGCCGCGCTCGCCCGGCGCATCGCCGCGGTGGCGGGGAATCGCCCGGAGCGGTTCGGGGTTGGGGTCCGTCGGTACACTCCGTGCCACGCAGAAAGGACTCTCCCGTGGGCAAGCACATCCTCGAGCTCTCCGACACGACCTTCGACGAGACCATCGGTGCCTCCGACACCCCGGTCCTCGTCGACTTCTGGGCGGAGTGGTGCGGTCCCTGCCACATGATCGCCCCCGTCCTCGAGGAGATCGCCGCCGAGCAGGAGGGCCGCCTCCAGATCGCGAAGCTCAACATCGACGAGAACCCCGACGTCACCACCCGGTTCGGAGTCATGAGCATCCCGACGCTGCTGGTGTTCGAGCCCGGCAAGTCGGCGCAGGAGGTCAAGCGCCTGGTCGGCGCGAAGGGCAAGGGCCAGCTGCTCCAGGATCTCGCGGAATTCGTCGGCTGAGCGAGGGTCGTGACCCGGGCAGCCCGGCGGCCCGCGGGCGACGGACCCGACCGCCCGGCGCCCGCTCCCGCGGCGACCGTCCTGCGGCGCGGTGACCGCGGCGAGGCCGTCCGCGACCTCCAGCAGCGCCTCGGCGCGCTCGGGCTCCCGGTCGAGCCCGACGAGGCCGGCGCGTTCGCGGACGCGACCGAAGCCGCCGTCCGCACGTTCCAGCGCGACCGCGGCCTCCAGATCGACGGCGAGGTCGGTCGCGCGACCTGGACGGCGCTGGTCGACAGCGGCTTCAGCCTCGGCGATCGTCTCCTCTACTTCCGCCAACCGCTGCAACGTGGTGACGACGTCGCCGCGCTGCAGCGCCGGCTCAACACCCTGGGCTTCGACGCGCGCCGCGTCGACGGCCTGTTCGGGATCGACACCCACCGTGCGCTCCTCGACTTCCAGCGCAGCATCGGCCTGGCCCCCGATGCGATCTGCGGTCCGTCGACGATCAACGCGCTCGACCGGGTCGGCCAGATGGCCGCGGGCTCGGTCGCGTCCGCGCGCGAGCGCGACGCGCTGCGCCACGGTGCGCCGGGGCTCGAAGGTCGGCGGATCTTCGTCGCGACCACACCCGGCCTGACCGTCATCGGCAAGGGCGTCGTTCGCGCGCTCGCCGCGGCCCGGGCCATCGCGGTCTGCGACTCGTCGGGCCACGACGAGTCCGTCGTCGCACGGGCCGCGAACGTCTTCGGGGCGGATCTCTTCCTCGGACTCTCGGTCGCGAAGGAGCCGGGGCCCCGCTGCGCGTACTTCGCGACGGAAGGCTTCCGGTCGGAGCTCGGCCACCTCGCCGCAACCTGCCTGAGCGACGCGCTCACGCCGCAGCTCGGTGCCGTCTCCGTGGTGGGCCGCGCCTATCCCGTTCTGCGGGAGACCCGAATGGCCGCGGTCGTCGTCGAGCTCGTCGGTGAAGGTGACGCACCCGCGTTGGCCGCGATCGTCCGTCGCTCGGGTGCGGTCACGCGAGGCGTCGTGACCGGCGTGCGTCGCGCGTGGAACGACGTCGGTCGCGACGATGCCGGGAACGACGACCTCGGGAACGACGACCTCGGGAGTGAAGCCGACCGGGACTGAGCGCCCACCCATATAGTTGCAGTAGCAACTATCTCCCTGGTCAGCCCGCGTCGACCGCGATCACCTCCTCCGTGAGGCGCCGGTAGATCCGCTCGAGGTCCTCGAGGCCGGCGAAGTCGACCGCGATGCGCCCGCGGCCACCGGCGTTCATCGAGATCTTCACGCGGGTCTCGAGGTGGTCCGCCAGCATCTCCTCCAGCTCGGCGATGCCCGCGGGGCGCTGGCGCCGGCCTCGTGTCCCGCTCGGTGCGGCCCCGGACTGGTCCTCCGAGCCGTCGTTGTGGGCACGCACCGCTTCCTCGACCGCGCGCACCGAGAGGTCCTCCTTCGAGATCGTCCGCGCCAGCTGCTCCTGAAACGCGCGATCGGGAGTCCCGAGCAATGCCCGCGCGTGTCCCATCGTCAGCTGGCGCTCCCGCACCATCCGCTGGATCGCGGGCGGCAGGCTGAGCAGCCGCAGCGTGTTGCTCACCGACGCGCGGCTCCGCCCCGCACGGGCCGCGACCTGCTCGTGGGTGAGGCCGAAGTCCTCGATGAGCTGCTGGTAGGCACCGGCCTCCTCGAGCGGGTTCAGCTCCTCGCGCTGGAGGTTCTCGACGAGCGCCTGCTCGAGCGCGGCGCCGTCCCCCGTCTCCCGGATGAGCGCCGGGATCCGCTGCAGGCCGACGCGGCGCGCCGCGCGCCACCGTCGCTCGCCCGCGATGAGCTCGTAGCCGTCGTCGGCCGGGCGCACGAGCACGGGCTGGAGCACGCCCACCTCGCGGATCGAGTCGGCGAGGGCTCCGAGACCCTCCTCGTCGAACTGGTCGCGCGGCTGGAACGGGTTCGGCCGGATGGCCGCCACCTCGATCTCCTGCATCCCCGGACCGCTCCGCTCCGCCCGGGGCTCGGCGGCCCCTGCCGGGATCAGCGCTCCCAGGCCCTTACCCAGACCGCCGGGTCGCGCCACGGCTCACCTCCTTGGCCAGGTCGCGGTACGCCTTGGCTCCCCGCGACGTGGGGTCGAACACGATGATGGGCTGCCCGAACGACGGCGCCTCGCTCAGGCGGACGGTCCTCGGCACCACGGTCTCGTACACCTTCGCACCGAAGTACGCCCGCACCTCGGTGACGACCTGGTCGGCGAGCTTCGTCCGGGCGTCGTACATCGTGAGGATGATCCCCCGCACGTCGAGGCCCGGGTTCAGGTTCGCCTGGACCAGTCCGACGTTGCGGAGGAGCTGCCCGAGGCCCTCGAGCGCGTAGTACTCACACTGGATGGGCACCACCACGTCATCCGCGGCGGCGAGCCCGTTCACGGTGAGGAGCCCGAGCGACGGCGGGCAGTCGATGAGGACGATGTCGTAGGCCTCGCGCACCCCGTCGATCGCCTTGCGGAGGCGAAGCTCCCGGCTCATCACCGGGACCAGCTCGATCTCGGCGCCGGCGAGGTCGATGGTTGCCGGGGCCACGAACAGGTTCTTCAGGCTGGTGGGCTCGACGATGTCCTCGAGGGAAACGTCGGCGAGCAGCACGTCGTAGACGGAGCCGGCGACGTCACGCGGGTTGAGGCCGAGGCCCGTGGTCGCGTTGCCCTGCGGGTCGAGGTCGAGCACCAGGATCCGGAACCCGAGCTCGGCGAGGGCCGCACCCAGGTTCACCGTCGTGGTGGTCTTGCCGACCCCGCCCTTCTGGTTCGCGATGGCCAGCACCCTCGGCAGCTCCATCGGGCGGCTGTCGGTCGCCCCGTCGGGCGCCTCGGGCAGCTTCGTCGTCTCGAGCACCGGTCCCGGCGGAGGCTCGTGGACCGCCGGGGGTCGGCGTGGTCCACTCGCCGGCGGCTCGTCGTCGGCCTCGTCGTCGGGCTCGCGGTCGGGCTCGTCGTCGGTCTCGCCGTCGGTCTCGCCGTCCTCGTCGGGGTGCGTCTCGGGCAACGCGGGCGCGTCCCGCGGTTCGGGGTCCTCGAGCTCTTCGGGAGGCGGCGCCGCGTCCGGGGAGGAGGCGGCGCCAGCCTCGAAGGGTGCCTCCGTCGGCGCGGGCTCGACCTCGAGCTCGTCGGGATGTGCCGGTGGGAGCCCGGCAAGCGCGGCACCCGGGGGAGCCGCGGACGGGGCATCGGGTCCGGGCGCAACCGGCGGATCGGTCCCGTGCTGCTCGGTCTCCGCTTCGCCTCGTTGGCGCCGTCTCAGGCCGCGACCCTTCTTGAGCACCTTGCCTCCAGGCTGGCATGCGCACGTCCGAGCGCCAGGATAGATCGGGGAGCGCGCCCGCGCGCGGCTTTCCTGTTCCACGTGGAACGCGCTGCGACAAGGTGCCGACGTTCCACGTGGAACGCCCTCAGCGCCAGAGCGGACGCTTTGCCGGAACCCCGGTGCGTCGGGGCCACCGATCGTCGAGTGGCCCTGCCCGGCGCAGGGCGATGTAGCGGCGGGTGGCGGTCGGGGCGTACGCCACCTCGAGTCCCAGCGAATCCAGCCCGTCAGCGGGCCAGCGGGCCGGCGCCTCGGCCGGGGGCTCGCTCACGACCAGCAATCCTTCGGGCGCGAGGAAGGGCGCGCCGCACTCGGCGGTCGTCGCCGGTCCGCCGAACGAACGGGCCGTCACCACATCGAACCGGCCTCGGAGCTCGGTGCGAGCGACCTCCTCCGCGCGCCCGCAGACGACCTCGATCCTCCCGGTGAGGCCGAGCATCTCGCACGCCTCCCGGAGGAACTCGGTCCGACGCTCCGCGGCGTCGAGCAGCACCCCCGATGATTCGCACCACTCGATGGCGAGCACCAGGCCCGGGACGCCGCCCCCGGACCCGAGATCCAGGAACGCTCGGGGCGCTCCCTCGGGCAGTGACGCGAAGCCCTGCGCGTGGCGGATCTGGGGGCCGAGTGGCCCCGGGCCCAGGAAACCCCTGCTCCTGGACTCCGCCAGGACGTCCTCCAGGACCCGGTTCAGGGTCTCGTCCACGGATCGGCCTCGGTCAACGATGGGGGGTCCGGTGGAGGCCCGCGCAGCCGCCACCCCACGGCCGAGCCGGACCGATGGTCGAGCCTCGTCAGGCGGGACGGAGCACCACACGGCGTCGGGGGTCCTCACCCTCCGACGCGGTGGTCACACCGTCGATCGCGGCCACGGTGTCGTGGACGACCTTGCGATCCGCGGCCACCATGGGCTCCAACGCGAGCTCCTGGCCGCTGCTGCGGACCCGCTCGGCCAGCTCGGTGGCGAACCGGGCGAGGGCCTCTCGGCGCTTCGCCTGGTAGCCGCCCACGTCGACGTGGATCCGGGCGCCGTGACCGTCGGTGCGGCGCTGGACGACGGTTCGCACCAGGTCCTCCACCGCGCGCAGCGTCGCGCCCTTGGGGCCCACGAGGAACCCCAGGTCGTCGCCGGTCACGTCGACCAGCACCACGTCGCCTTCGATGGTCACCGACACCTCGGCCGGGAGCCCGAACGCCACCAGCAGACCCCGCATGAACTCGTCGGCCGTGTCGGCCTGCTCGCCGATGGGGACGTCGTCGGTCATGGTCGTCATGTCGTCGTTCCTCTCCTGCGGTCGATCACCGCTCCTGGCACCGCCACTGCCACCACGCTTCCGGCGGCGGCGCCCACTCCGAGCGCCGTCGCCCGGTCGAGCCGAGTCCCCCCCGCCCACTCCGACACCGCGACCGCCCGCGCCCGACTCGCTCTCGCCGCCGGCGCTCGGTGCACCACCCGCCACGTCGCCGGCGCGCTCACCGTCGGACGCCCCCGTCGACGATCGCCCGCCCGCCGCGCCTGGTGCGCTCGGCCGACCCGCGTCCTTCCGACCGTCGTGGCGCGCCCCGCCGCGCCCGCCGTCACGGCCTCCGTTGCGCCGCCCCTGGCGTCCCCCACGGCCCCGGTTGCGCTCACCCGGCTTCTCGCGCGACAGCGGCTTGACCCGGGCCCGGATCCGAGCGGGGTTCCCTCCGATCCGCCCGAACAACCCCGCCTTGGGTTGCTCGAGCACCTCGAACTCCACCTCGTCCTCGTCGACGCCCAGCTCGTCGAGCGCCGCATCGAGAGCCCGCTCGATCGATGAACCGGTGGTCTCGACCCACTCCATGTCAGCGCTTCCTCTTCTTCTTGCTCGTCCGCCGGCCGGCCTGCCCGGGCCGCGCGCTCGGCGAGGACGAGGACGACGGGCCCGACGACGTCCGACTCGGCGCCGGCTTGCTCGGGGCCGGCTTGCTCGGGGCGGACCCGGGTGTGACCTCGCCCGGCGGGGGCGGGAGCTTGAACAGGGACCGCAAGCCTCCGCCCCGGCCGGCCTGGGGAGGCACGACCTGCACGCCACCGTCGGCCGGCTTCTTCTTCGGAGCGGCACCGCCGGACGCCTTCGCGGACGCCTTGGCGGGCGCCTTGCCGGGTCCCTTCGCGGGAGTCTCGGACCCCTTGGCGGGTGTCTTCGCCGGACGCTCACCAACACCGTCCCCGCCCGAGCCGTCCCCCGCTCCGCCACCGTCGGCGTCGGTGCGCTCCCGGCTCTCCGCGTCGACCACGGCCGCTTTCGACGAGCCGTGCAGGGCGCGGTGCCTCGGTGCCGCGGCCGTCCCGAAGCGACGGAAGATCACCTCCTGCTGGCCGAGCCTCCACAGGTTCGAGACGAAGAAGTACAGCACGAGCCCGGACGGGAACTGCAAGGAGATGAACCCGAAGAACACCGGGAGGACCTTGGTGATCATGGCCATCTGCTTGTTGACCGCCGGCGTGCGCTTCTGGGCCTGCCGGGACTGCATGTAGCCCGTGAACATCACGAGCACCACGAGAGCGAACCCCGCGAAGGTCGCCCACGTGCCGACCTGGGCCGCCGCGTCGACCGAGAGGTCGATCCCGAGGAACTTCTGGTGGACGGGGAGGGTGTCGCCGTACTTCCCCCCGGGAGCGCACTGGGCCACGCTCGCCACGGTGCTGGTACCCGGGATCTCGCAGAACGCGCGGTACAGGGCCGACGTGTCGGGAACCCACTTGTACGCGTCGCGCAGCACCCTGAACAGCGCGAAGAAGATGGGCATCTGCAACAGGAGGGGCAAGCAACCCGCGAGGGGGTTGATCTTGTTCTCCTGGTAGAACTTCATCATCTCTTCGTTGAGCTTGGCGCGGTCGTTCTTGTACTTCGCCTGGATGCGCTTGATCTCCGGCTGCACCATCTGCATCCGGATCATCGACCGCGCCTGCTTCGCCGTGAGCGGGTACAGCACGAGCATGATCGTGAAGGTCAGCGGAATGATCGAGATCCCGAGGTTGGGGATCACCGAGTAGAAGAGCGCGAGCAGCCAACCGATCGCTTCGTACAACGGGTCAAGCATGGGGTGCCTTCACGAGTGCGGCCTCGTGCGCGCGGCGACGAGGCGAACGAGTGTTCGGTTCCGGGACCGGATCGAGGCCCCCTTCGTGCCACGGGTGGCACTTCGAGACTCGACGCACGGCCAGCCAGGAGCCCCGCGCGGCTCCGTGGCGCTCGAGGGCTTCGAGCGCGTACGCCGAGCAGGACGGGTAGAAGCGACAGCGCGGCGGCAGGAACCGGCTGATGAGGCGCCACCCGCGGATGGGCAGCGCGAGCACGCGCGCCACGAACCCGGGTGAACGACTGTTCACCGCGACGCGTCCCGGGTCAACAGGTCGCGCACTGCACGGGAGAGCTCCTGATGGTTCATCCGGGCTGCCTCGGGCCCGGCACCGACGAGGTACGCCGATCCCGGTGCCAGCATCGCCGCATGCTCACGCACCACGGCCCGGAGGCGGCGCCGCATGCGGTTGCGCTGCACCGAGCCCCCCACTCGCCGGCCCACCGCGAACGCCACCTGGGGCGGCCCCGGTCGACCCGCGACTCTCCGGAGCCGCAGCGGCCCACCCACGAGCGGCCGCGCCCGCCCGAGGGCGTCGAACGTCCCACGTCCGCGGACGCGCCAGATCAGGCGCTGAGGCGCTTGCGGCCCCGGTCGCGCCGGGCCTTCAGCACCGCCCGACCCGCACGGGTCCGCATCCGGAGGCGGAATCCGTGCTTCTTCTTGCGCTTCCGGTTGTTGGGCTGGAACGTCCGCTTCACGCATGGCCTCCTCGGGACGGCAGCGGCGGCGCCACCCGAGGGAAGGGGTGGGAAGCGGCCGCGCCAACAGGGCGAGAACCGGATGAGTCTACGGGCGCGGCGGCGCCGATCGCAACGCGACCGGCAGCGATCTCCGCTTGTCGCCATCCCTGCCCGGTGCTAGGTTCCGTCACCCGCCGGTCAGCCCCGACCGCGGTTCTCCACAACTGTGGACGTGCCTGTGGACAATCCGGATCGGGCCTCAGCGGCCGGCGACGCAACGGCGCACGACCTCGCCGATCGGGACGCGATCGACCTCTGGGATGTCGGCGCGGCGACGTTGCGTCGCCAACTCGCGGAGGCCACGTGGCACGCCTGGTTCCAGGGTGTGCGGGCCGTCCGGCTCGACGGCGACGTCCTCGTGCTCGCCGTCCCGAGCACGGTGGCCTGCGAGCGCATCCGCTCGAGCTACTCCGGCCTGCTCGACGACTCGCTGCGCGATGCCACCGGGCGCGAGCTCCACGTCGAGCTCGTGGTCGACACCGGCGCACCCCCGCCCGAGACGTTCGACCTCTCCGAGGCTCCCACTGCGCCGACCTCGGCGGGGACGGCTGACTCCGCCGCAGTACCGCGCACCGAGACGACCTGGGCCTCGGGCACGCTCAATCCGCGTTACACCTTCGACCAGTTCGTGATCGGTGCGTCCAACCGCTTCGCCCACGCCGCGGCTCTCTCGGTCGCCGAAGCGCCGGCGCAGGCCTACAACCCCCTGTTCATCTACGGACCCGCCGGGCTCGGCAAGACCCATCTCCTCCACGCGATCGGTCACCACGTGCGCGCGATGTTCCCGCGCAAGCGCGTCCGCTACGTCTCGACCGAGTCGTTCATGAACGACTTCGTCGAGGCCATCCGCGATCGCACCCGCATGCCGGTGTTCAAACGGCGCTACCGCGACATCGACATGCTGCTGATCGACGACATCCAGTT